>DATBYX010000629.1:0-3643 GCA_036513475.1 Xanthobacteraceae bacterium
AGCCGCCGCGCCGGCGCAGGCTCGACCGCGCCCGCCCCACCGTTGCCGCGAGGCCCGGCGCTGCCTGCGAGGCGCCGGCGCGCGCGCCAAAATCTGATTGCTGATCGCCGTCGCGGCGACGCGTGCGAGCTCGGCGCCGCGGCAGCGCAAAAGTTTTTTCACCTTTGAAGCAGATAACTCTTGCAATGGGTCGCAGTAGAGACTAATTGCGCCCTCGCCCAATTTCGCACGTGCCTGTGGCCGTGTGTCGGTCGGTGGGCATCCGGACAAGAGGCCGGACAGCCGCCTGAGGGAGCGTCCTAGCTTCCTTATCACCGCGACCAGCAGCCGGAGGCGAAACCGGCGTACCCCGCGCTCAACGGGGGACGCGGCTTAAAGCAACGACGGAGCGGGCTTTTTTGGTCTCGTTGGCCCTCCAAAGGTCAACACCGAAGAGGCTTGTCCATCCTTGCCGGCCGTGCGGATCGGGAACTCCCGCTCCAATCCAAGCCAGCACCTCGGGTGAGAAAATCTGCGCTTGTCGTGTCTCCATCGCACGGCAACTGCGGGGCTCCTCACCAGTGAACGCCGGGCGGGCAACCCCGCGCGTTCAGCAGGACTGACTGCCGGCTTGCGCTGGAGCGCACCTTGCTCGCTCTCCACGCGCTGTCGGCTCGCGTCCGGCTGAAAGCACGTGTCCCCGCCTGAACTTCAACCCGGCCCGATGGGCCCGTTGAACCCTGGTGAGGAGAGCCCCATGACCGAGCGCATTCGGGAGTTCCTGCGCAACCGTCGCGAGGACGGACCCTGCCTTGTCGTCGATCTCAGCGTGGTGCGCGAAAACTATGAGAGCTTTGCCAAAGCTCTGCCGGACAGCCGCGTCTTCTACGCGGTGAAGGCCAATCCGGCGCCTGAGCTGCTCGCGCTCCTGGTCTTGCTCGGATCTTGCTTCGACACCGCCTCGGTCGCGGAGATCGAGATGGTGCTCGCGGCCGGGGCAGCGGCGGACCGCATCTCGTTCGGCAACACGATCAAGAAGGAGCGCGACATTGCGCGCGCCCATGCGCTCGGCGTGCAGCTGTTTGCCGTGGACTGCAAGGCGGAGGTCGACAAGATCGCCCGTGTCGCGCCGGGGGCAAAGGTGTTTTGCCGGTTCCTGTTTCATTGCACCGGCGCCGAGTGGCCGCTCTCGCGGAAATTCGGTTGCGACCCGGAGATGGCGGCCGAGGTGCTCGACCACGCTCGTCAGCGCGGGCTCGATCCCTGCGGCGTCTCGTTCCATGTGGGTTCGCAGCAGCGTCGCGTCCAGGCCTGGGACGATGCCCTCAAATCGGCATCGGCGATTTTTCGTGCCTGCGCGGAGCGCGGGATAAATCTTTCCATGGTCAATCTCGGCGGCGGCTTTCCGACCAGGTACCTCAAGGAGGTACCGGCGGTGGAGACCTATGGCCGCTCGATCTTTCGCGCGCTGCGCAAGCATTTCGGCAATCGTATCCCGGAGACCATCATCGAGCCGGGACGCGGGCTCGTCGGCAATGCCGGCATGATCGAGGCCGAGGTCGTGCTCATTTCGAAGAAGAGCGAGCGTGATGACGTGCGCTGGGTCTATCTCGACATCGGCAAGTTCGGCGGCCTCGCCGAGACCATGGACGAGTCGATCCGTTATCCCATCCGCACGCCACACGATGGAGGCCCTCTCGCGCCCTGCGTGCTTGCCGGCCCGACCTGTGATTCGGCGGACGTGCTTTATGAGAAGAAGCCCTACGAGCTGCCCATCAGCCTCGAGATTGGCGACAAGGTTCTGATCGAGGGTGCGGGCGCTTATACCGCCACCTACGCATCGGTCGCGTTCAACGGCTTCGCGCCCCTGCCGGCGTATCACATCTGAAGGACCGCGACGGTCGGCGCAACCGCGAAGCCTGCGCAGCAGGCTTCGCCCGCAACCTCAGTGCCAACAATGCAGTTGATGCGAGGCGAAAGAACATGTTCACGATCCAGCACGAGACCTCCTTCGACTGCGCGCTGCGTGAGGCGCTCCTCGATGATGTTCTGGGAGAGGCTCGATTCACCAAGACATCGGCGCGGCTGCGCGAGCATCGGCTGCCTGCCGAGGGGCTTTCCTTCGTTGCGCGCGCCCGGCGGCGCGTAGTCGGCAGCGTGCAGCTATGGAACGTCTCGGCGGGCCCGCGACGGCCCGCGCTCCTGCTCGGCCCGCTCGCAGTCGCCTCCGATTGCCGCAACCGCGGTATCGGGACGGCGCTCGTGCGCCGCGCCTCGAGCGAGGCGCGCGAGCGTGGGCATCGTGTCGTGCTGCTCGTCGGCGACGCCGCGTATTATTCTCGTTTCGGCTTCGCGAGCGAAAAAACGCAGGCCTTGTGGCTGCCCGGACCGTATGAGCGACATCGGTTGCTGGCAGTTGAGCTTTCCGCCGGCGCGCTAGACGGCGCACAGGGCCTGGTTCACGCAACCGGCCGCATCATCCCGAAGCCCGATCTTTCTGCGCTCGTTGCCGGACTCTTTGCGGGTTCTGCTCCCGGGTCGGATTTCCATCGTAACAAGCCTGCGCTTTCGCCGCGGGCGGCGTGACCGCTCACCGCCAGAGGAGTGACGACATGAACGCTATCACCCGTGTGACCCAATGCTGGCCCGTGCATGCCCGGTTCGACGGGCCGATCGTGATGATCGGCTTTGGCTCGATCGGGCGAGGCACCTTGCCTCTCATCGAGCGCCATATCGGCTTTGACCGATCGAAATTTGTCGTTATTGCACCGGACGACCAGAACCGGGATTTGCTCGACGGGCGCCAACTGCCTTTCATCAACGCAGCGGTCACGAAGGAGAATTTCCGCGACCTGCTAGCGCCGCTCCTCACGGGCGGTCCTGGCCACGGCATGATTATTAATCTGTCGGTGGACACCTCATCGGTCGAGCTGATGGAGTTTGCCAAGGACATCGATGCCTTCTACATGGACACCGTCGTTGAGCCCTGGCCGGGCCTCTATACCGATCGGACGCTCTCACCCTCGGCGCGTTCGAACTATGCGCTGCGCGAAGGCATCCTCGGCATGCGCCGTCGCAGGCCCGGCGGGATCACGGCCCTCAGCTGTTGCGGCGCCAATCCGGGCATGGTGTCGTGGATGGTCAAGCAGGCATTGCTCGACCTTGCGCGCGATCTCGACATCGCGCACGACGAGCCGCGCTCGCGCGAAGCATGGGGGCAGCTGATGCAGCGCGTGGGCGTCAAGGGCATCCACATCGCGGAGCGCGATACCCAGCGCGCTCGCTTTCCCAAGCCATGCGGCCAGTTCGTGAATACCTGGTCGGTCGAGGGATTTGTCGCCGAGGGCCTGCAGCCCTCCGAGCTGGGTTGGGGCACGCATGAAAAGAATCTCCCGCCGGGCGGACATCATCACGACTTCGGCTGTGACGCTGCGATTTACCTCATGCGGCCCGGCGCCGGGACGCGCGTGCGGTCGTGGACGCCGACGGCGCAGGCCCAGCACGGCTGGATGATCACCCATAACGAGTCGATCTCGATTGCGGACTATTTCACGCTGCGAGAAGGTGGAGAGGTCGTCTACCGGCCAACCTGCCACTATGCCTATCATCCCTGCAATGACGCGGTGCTCTCGCTCCACGAGATGGCTGGAGCGCAATGGAAGCC
>DATBYX010000630.1:0-8973 GCA_036513475.1 Xanthobacteraceae bacterium
CTCGCGATCGTGGTTCCGCTGTTCAACGAGGTGAACAGCCTCGCCGCACTCCACGCGGAGCTTCTGGAGGTGGCGCGGCGACTCGCCAGTGCTCGCGGTCTCGCGACGGAAGTCATCTATGTCGATGACGGCAGTCGCGATGCAACGCTCGCGACCGCACGACGCCTTGCTCCCGACGGTCTCGACATCCAGATCATCGCCTTGTCGCGTAATTTCGGAAAGGAGGCTGCCCTCCTCGCCGGCCTCGATCATGCCCGCCGTGGCGGCGTGCTGTTCATGGATGGCGACGGTCAGCATCCCCCGGCTCTGATCGAAAGGCTCGTCGGGCACTGGCTCGATGACGGCTACGACGTGGTCTACACCGCGAAAGCTCACCGGGAGACCGAGCCCTGGCTGCACCGTGTCGGGGTCAAGGCGTTCTACACCCTGATCAATTGGGGTGCGCGCCAGAAGATTCCCGAGGACGCCGGCGATTTTCGGTTACTCTCGCCACGTGCCGCAGCCGCCCTCAAGGCGTTGCCCGAGCGCAATCGATTCTTCAAGGGGCTCGCGAGCTGGATAGGATTTCGCCAGATCCAGGTCGACTATGAGCCGGCCGAGCGCATGCATGGGCGCACGAGCTGGGATCTGTATTCTTTGATCGGGCTCTCCGTCGAGGGTCTCACCTCGTTTTCAGTTGCACCGCTGCGGCTCGCCAGCCTGCTGGGCCTGCTGCTTGCGGCCGCCGCTTTCATTTTCGGGGTGCAGATACTGATAGAGACTTTCGTCTTTGGGCAGTCCGTCCCCGGCTATCCCTCGATGATCGTAGGATTGATGGTGCTCGGGGGAGTGCAACTGATCATGATCGGAATCATGGGCGAGTATATCGGCAAGATTCTCTCGGAGATCAAAGGACGGCCGGTCTATTTCGTGGCTGAGCATACGGTCAAGAAGGCCGATGTCCCCGCTGCGGCCGAGCCCTCATCGGCGCGATCAGCCGCGGAATAGCCGATGCGCAGCATCTGGTTGTGCGCCGATGATTACGGCATCTCCCCTGGCGTCAACATTGCAATTCGCGATCTTGTGGTGCGCGGCCGTATCAATGCGACTTCGGCGCTGGTTGTCGGGGGAAGTTGTCACCGCGCGGAGGCGATGGCACTCGAGACCCTCAATCGTGACAAGCCGCGCGTTGCCATTGGGCTCCACGTCGCGCTCACGGCGCCTTTCCGGCCGACGAGCCCGGGGTTCCTGCCGCTGGCAGACGAACGATTCATGTCGCTGGGACGCACGGTCGCTCACGCGTTCCTGCGGCGCTTCATTCCCGATGCGCTCGTCCGCGAAATCGCCGCCCAGTTGAGCATGTTTGTCCAGGTGTTCGGGCGCCCTCCGGACTACATCGACGGGCATCACCATGTGCAGTTGTTGCCGCAAGTCCGTGACACCGTTTTGCAGGTCGCCAAAGAGCAGGTGCCCAATGTCTGGCTGCGCCAGTGCGGCCGTGCGGGCCGGCTTGCTGCGCGGCTTGGCGATTACAAGGCATTTTTCCTCGATGCTCTGAGCGCGGCCTTCCGCCGTCGCGCCGCTGCGCTGGGTCTGCGCACCAATCCCGGCTTTGCCGGCGCCTACGCGTTCGAAGACGATGCGGATTTCGCGGCACTCTTTCCGCGCTTCCTCGACGGCCTGCCGAACGGCGGCGTGGTGATGTGCCATCCCGGGTTCGTCGATGACGAGTTGCGCGGTCTCGATTCCCTCACGACCTTGCGCGAGCGGGAATATGCGTTCCTCGCCGGCGAAATGTTTGCCCCGGTACTCACCGCCCACGATGTCGTGCTGGCGCGCCCGCAAAGCGCTCGGCCGGGGTGACAGCAGCTCCTGGGGACGACTGCCCATGGGTCCGATGAACGGCCGCTGCGGGATATTTTGCCGCGATGGCTCTTCTGCTGTCATGGGAGCTGCTTAAATGAGGCGTGCCTTTGCGGAAGGAGCGGACCCATGACCCCTGAGGAACGCAGGCTCGTCATCGAGCTGTTCGATCGCCTTGCTACCCTTGAAGACGCCCAGCGCGATCCCGAAGCGGAACGTCTGGTCAAGGATGGGCTGCGCCAAGCTCCAAACGCGCCCTACGCACTCGTGCAGACGGTGCTGGTACAGGACGAAGCACTCAGGCGCGCGAACGCGCGCATTCGCGAGCTGGAAGGGGGAGCAGAAGCACCACCGCGGGATACCAGCTTTCTCGGCAGCATGCGGGACACTCTGCTCGGTTCGCGCGAGGCCCGGGGCTCAGTCCCGTCGGTAAGGCCGGGCAGCGGGTCGGCGGGGGCGGCGCCCACCATGTCGCCGGCATGGCGCGTCGGCACGCCATCCGGGTCGGCCGATGTACCGCCAATGCAGGCCGGTCCCGCTGCGGCCTATGGGGCCCCCATGGGCATGGGGGGCTCTTTCCTCGGCACTGCCGCGTCGACCGCAGCGGGCGTGATTGGTGGAGGATTACTTCTCGGCGGGATCCGCTCCATGATGGGTCACTCCGGGGCGCATGCCGCCGCCGACCCAAGCGCGCATGCGGCGTTCGATGCGCCGAGCGCGAGCCCGTGGAGCAGCGACACCAGCGGCGGACGACTCTCCCACGAGGCGGGCGTCGACAACATCGGAGCGCCGCCCTCCGGGGCGGCGGATTCCCAAGCGAGTCGCCTCCTTGATGACAGCGGCAGCGACCATCAGGATGCTGCCGACTCCGACGATTCCGACGACAGTGCGTTCGATATGGACGACGGCGACGGCAGTGAAGACGTGTGACTTAGATCACGATGACTTTGGACCTACCTTCACCCGCTGATAAAGGTCGATAACGTCCTCATTGCGCATGCGGATGCAGCCCGATGAGACCTGCGTGCCGATGGTCCATGGCTCATTCGAGCCGTGGATGCGATAGAGGGTCGAACCTAGATACATGGCGCGTGCGCCGAGAGGATTGTCGGGCCCACCGCCATGTGGCGAGGCAGGTCGGGCCGGCGCTTGAGCATTTCGTCGGGCGGAGTCCAATCGGGCCATTCCCGAAGACCTCATGGGTTCATGCAGTTATAGTTTCTGGCGGGTAGATCCGAATGGTTAATTCAGGGTTGGCTTGTCAGCGGGGCGATGAATGGCAAGGAGTGCGAGCAGGGACAGCAGCGCAAATGCGGCGACGATAGCAAGGACGCTTGCATCCGAAATGTGCTCCGCCGCGAAAGCGAGCGCAAAGGGAGCGATCGCCTGCATGACCAGGAAGGCCCTGCCAATGCGTCCCATGATATGGCCGTAACCCGCCGCCCCGAAGAGAGCGAGCGGGACGGCTCCGCGCGCGATCGTGACCAGCCCGTTCGCCATCCCAAACACCACCATGAAAGCGGTAGCCACGACGACAGAGATGCCGAACAGCGCAAACAGCGCGAAGGCGAGGAGCAACATCCCGACCGCAAACCGTGCCACATTGAGGGGGTGAACGCGCCGTGCGAATATCAGCTCGCCTATCCGCGCTAGGACCTGTGATGGTCCAAATAGTGCCCCGATGACGACCACAGTCGCTGGATCCATCCCGGCACGGCTGAAAATCGCAAGGAGATGAGCTGACAATCCGGAGGGCACGAAGGCGTAGGCTGCAAAGGCCCCCGCCAACAGCAGAAACGGCAAGCCTTTTGCCGCCAGGAGCGGAGCACGCGCGACCGGCCGGGCTTCCAGGTGCGTGGAGGCCCATCCGCGCGTCCGGGGCAACGCAAATGCGTGCAAGGGCGCGGCCACGCCAGCGAGCAGCACCGCATAAGCGAGGTAAGCGCCGCTCCACCCCACGTTCTGGATGAGGAACTGGGTAGCAGGCCAGCTGACCGTCGAAGCAAACCCGCCGGCAAGGGTGAGAACAGTAATGGGTCGCCTTGCATCTGCGCCAAAGATGCGACCAAGGGTGGAAAAGGCAGGATCATAGAGCGACATCGCAATTGCCACGCCCAGCAGAATCCAGACCGCGAGGTACACGGCCGGGTGGCTCGCGTAAGCGAGCGCAACAAGGCCCAGCGCGGCGATAACCGAGCCGATGGGCAAGACACGGTGGCCCCCGTGCCGATCTATGAGTGTTCCCACGCGCGGTGAGACGAGCCCCGCCGTGAACAGCGCGAGGGAGAAACCGCTCATCGCGAAGGTGATCGACCAGCCGCGATCCGCCGCGATCAGGGGCACGGTCAGCACCGGCGGGTAGAACAGCGCCCCCCAGGCGAGAATTTGCGTGACGCCCAGCACCAAAACGGCGCGCCATGGCCCAAGGATGATCGCGCGAAAGGAGGGCATGTGGACCGGCAGCCGAAAGGCCCGCGCCGCGGACGCCGTCTTGAACAGGATAGCGGGACCGGGAAGGGGAGCTGATTTGCTCGGGTTAGTCGATTAATTAAATGGCCTTCACCATGGCGGTTGCGGTCGTGGCCTCGAGCAGGGCAAATTGCCGGCTGCGCCGGACAGGATCCGGCACGTCCTTTGGCATGCAGCGGACATAACCCAAGCGGCCGAAAAACTCCGCTTCAGCGCGCGTAACCAGGTAAATCGAACGGCACCTGTGGGCGCGCGCCTCGTTCTCGATCACCTCGACCATGCTGCTGCCCATCCCGGCCATCCGCAGCGGAGGCAGCGTGACGACGGAGCGCAGAAGCGCGTCCGGGGGATGAATCTCGAGGCCCCCGAACCCGACCGGGACATCCGTGGCAGTTTCAAAACGCCAAAACATGTGACGGGGATCGTCCACGTCGTCTGCCGGCAAGCCCGCCTTGACGAGCGCGGTCTTGACGCCCTCGCGCTCCCAAGCCGCAAGCGGGGTGGCAAGCAGCCCGCGCATGGCGGTCATTTCGGCAATGTCTCCAGCGCGCGATAGTTCTGGTGCTTGTTGTCGCTGCTGCGGGCCCTCTCATGCATGCGGGGCGCAACGCACAAAGATGCCGGTTCCATACCGCGAATCTATTTCGGGATCGACGAACTTAAGAACCATCACGCGACCGTCGAAGGAGACGATTTCACGGTCCTGCTGTCCGGGGGTTTGTCCCGCCGGGCCAATGTAGTCGTGCCCGCCCTGGCTCCCCTTCAGACGGAGCTCCTGCAGTTGTGCCGAATCGGCAAGGTACATCATCACGCCGCCGCTCGGGCCCTGGCCAATCACGAACGGCTGCTTGCATTGTCCGCGCGCGTTGGCTTCGGTACGAGCCCGATCCTCCGGCTTGTGATAGGCTGCGTAGCCCCAACGTCCGATGATTTCGGAGGCGCGGACGCGCGCAGGGATTTCCGGTGGCGGCAGGGCGACGGGCGTCGTCTGTTGCGGAGGGTTCGTTGTGCAGGCCGCAACCGTGATTGCCGAACACGCAAGGGCGAGGGCGCTAAATCTGCGAGGTCCCATCGCGAACTTTTCCCTGAACTCCTGCCGGCAACGTCGGGAGTGAACGACATCCCGGGCAGCCCCAGCCCTTCTAACAGAGGTAGGGTTAACGAGACAGTACCTTCGGCATCCCCGCCCGTGGGTATTCGGCTGGCCCGATCCCCAGCGTCCTGAATGGATTAGGTCCAAGGCGAGGCGGATATGAGGCGGCCGGGAGCGAGGGTACCGCGCGAAACCTGGGCCGCCACGGCGCCTCCTTTGGCAGCGCCTTGACACCTGCAACACAGCAGCCTATGTGCGGCGTGCGGCTGGCACTCAAGCATCTTGAGTGCTAACACCCTCAAGTCTCCGTTCAGTGCTGAAGTGCGCCAAGCGCCTGCGAGGAAAATATGGCCAAAACCAAGTTTCGTCCGCTGCACGATCGAGTGGTCGTCAAGCGTATCGACGCCGAGGAAAAGTCCAAGGGGGGAATCATCATCCCCGATACTGCGAAAGAAAAACCGTCCCAAGGCGAGGTCATTGCCGTGGGCCCAGGAGGCCGCGACGAGAGCGGCAAGGTGATCCGGCCCGACGTCAAGTCTGGCGACAGGGTCCTGTTCGGCAAGTGGTCGGGCACCGAGGTGAAGCTTGATGGGGAAGAGCTCCTGATCATGAAGGAGTCCGACATCATGGGCGTCATTGCCTGAAGCGAGAGCCGTTTGCACCTCCGCGTCCCGTGTCCCGTGCACAAGGAAAACGGAGGCTGGATCAGCTTGAATGCGACAACCCAACGGAGTGAATTGAAATGGCTGCAAAAGACGTGAAATTTTCCAGCGAGGCGCGCGACAAGATGTTGCGCGGCGTCGACGTGCTCGCGAACGCCGTCAAAGTGACATTGGGCCCCAAGGGCAGGAACGTTGTCCTCGACAAGAGCTTCGGCGCCCCGCGGATCACCAAGGACGGTGTGACCGTGGCGAAGGAGATCGAGCTGGAGGACAAGTTCGAGAACATGGGTGCGCAAATGGTGCGCGAGGTCGCCCAGAAGACCAACGATCAGGCGGGTGACGGTACCACGACTGCAACGGTCCTCGCTCAGGCCATCGTCAAGGAAGGCGCCAAGGCGGTTGCGGCCGGGATGAACCCCATGGATCTCAAGCGCGGCATCGACATCGCTGTCTCAGCAGTGGTCAAAGACATCGAGCGTCGTGCGAAGAAAGTCGGCTCGTCTTCCGAGGTTGCCCAGGTCGGCACGCTTGCCGCGAACGGCGACAGCAAGGTCGGCAAGATGATTGCCGAGGCGATGCAGAAGGACGGCAACGAGGGCGTGATCACCGTCGAGGAGGCCAAGGCGCTCGATACCGAGGTCGAGATCGTCGAGGGCATGCAGTTCGATCGCGGCTATCTGTCGCCCTATTTCATCACCAACGCCGAGAAGATGGTCGCCGAGCTCGAGGACGCCTTCGTGCTGCTGCATGAGAAGAAGCTCTCCGGCTTGCAGGCCATGCTTCCCGTCCTCGAGGCCATCGTGCAGGCCGGCAAGCCGCTGCTCATCGTCGCCGAGGACGTGGAAGGCGAGGCGCTAGCTACGCTCGTCGTCAACAAGTTGCGCGGCGGCCTCAAGGTCGCAGCGGTCAAGGCGCCAGGCTTCGGCGACCGGCGCAAGGCCGTGCTGGAGGACATCGCGATTCTCACCGGCGGCCAGCTGATCTCTGAAGATCTGGGCATCAAGCTCGAGAACGTAACGACCTCGATGCTGGGCCGGGCCAAGCGCGTCATCATCGAGAAGGAGAAGACCACGATCGTTGACGGCGCCGGCAAGAAGAAGGAGATCGAGGCCCGCGTCGGCCAGATCAAGCAACAGATCGAGGAGACGACCTCTGACTACGATCGCGAGAAGCTGCAGGAGCGTCTCGCCAAGCTTGCAGGCGGAGTCGCCGTGATTCGCGTCGGCGGTGCAACCGAGATCGAGGTCAAGGAGAAGAAGGATCGGGTCGAGGACGCCCTCAACGCGACCCGCGCGGCGGTCGAGGAAGGCATCGTTCCCGGCGGTGGCGTTGCGCTGCTGCGCGCCAAGCGAGCCATTGGCAGGATCACCAACGACAATGCCGACGTTCAAGCGGGCATCAATATCGTGCTCAAGGCGGTCGAAGCACCGGCGCGTCAGATCGCCGAGAACTCCGGAATGGAGGGCTCGGTCGTCATCGGCAAGATCCTCGAAAACAAGTCCGAAACCTTTGGCTTTGATGCCCAGACCGAGAACTATGTTGATCTGGTCGATAAGGGCATCATTGATCCGGCCAAGGTGGTGCGCGCGGCTCTTCAGGATGCGGCCTCAGTGGCCGGCCTCCTCGTAACCACCGAGGCGATGGTTGCCGAGCTGCCGAAGAAGCCTTCCGCCACGCCCGCCATGCCCGGCGGCGGCGGGATGGGCGGAATGGATTACTGATCCCGCTCGTAGCGTTCGGCGAAACAAGGCAAGGAGCGCGGCGCCATCCGCGCTCCTTTATTTTTGCAAGCTATCGTTCGGTTGATGGCGTGGAGAGGCCAACCGTTCGCCTCAACCCGCTATGCCGGACCATGCGGTTCCGAGCTTTGCACCGCTCAGCCATTCGACCATCCGCCTTGCGTCCGGCGCGCCCTCTTCCGGCGCCCAATCCGCAAATTCATTGGGCCGGTAAGGCCCGGGTTTGATCTCCAATACTGCGGTGTCGTTTTCGAGAACGACGAATCCATGCCACACGCCAGCAGGGATCTGCGCCACCTGTGCGCTTCGACTTAGCTCCATGCGATCCGCGAGGCATCCGCTCCCGTCGAAGCTCAACAGATTGCCGCGACCTTGCAGCAGGACGAGCAGCTCCCATTGCTGGGAATGATGATGGGGCCGAATGTAGCTGCCGGGTTGCAGCACGATCATGAGCCTTTGCACCTGGTCCTGCGGGCCGCTGTGCAGCAGGAGATGCGTCCGCCGGCGCGCTGCCGTTTCGGCCTCGCTCGCCAAATCGGAGATTTGGCTCCGAGCAACGATGCGTACTCGCTCCAGCTCGGGCATCAGTTCCTCCGCAAGCCTGCGCGCATCTCCTGTTCACACATGCGAACCCCGCCTGAAAGTTGTGAACACTCGTGCCTTCCTCGCGCTTTTCGAATGGTCGAGGTCCGGTCTTCCCTTGCTGTCTCACGAGCGAATTCGTCCTCGCCTTTTGCCCTTGTTCGTGTCCCGCAGCATCTGGATGAGCGCTGTGGCTGTGCGCAGAAGGCGTGCGTCGCGGCCAGGTGGTCCGACGAGCTGCGCGCCGAGCGGGAGACCGCTCTCGCCCACAAACAGCGGCAGAGACAAGCTCGGTAAACCGGTCAAGGTCCACAAGGTACAGAATGCAGGATCCCCCGTGGAGCCGAGCCCCTTCGGCGCAACACCGGGGGCTGCAGGCGTTATGACGGCGTCGTATGCATCAAAGATATCGGCGAGACCGGCGGTATAACGGCGAGCCTCTGCAAGCGCGCCGAGGTATTGGACCGCGCTCACTTTTCTCCCCTGCGCAAGAAGGTCGCGCAACGCCTTGCTTGTCCCCCCGCGCGCGACCAACGGGGCCAGGTTGTGCGTCATGTCGACGGCCATGATGGTACGCTGCACCTGC
>DATBYX010000631.1:0-4362 GCA_036513475.1 Xanthobacteraceae bacterium
TGAGATTGCGGGTTGAACAATTTCAATGATTTGGCGTTCGGCTCAATGCACAGGCTTGTCCATTTAACGTGAGATTCCTGTTGGCTTTGGGCATCTAACGTGAGATTCCGGCTCGCGAACGTCATTTTGATTCGGGGTCAGGATGGACGACGTTTCGACCGATGGGGCCAACGCCGCCAAGGCAGCGCGCTGGGCCGAGGGTTGCCGCCGTCACAAGGCAATCAGCCGACTTGTCGACTACGGCAAACAGCCGCTGCCAAGATCCGTTGTGGAGGACGTCGCCTGGGAGCTGGGGGTCAGCCGAGCTACCCTCTATCGCCTCATCGAGCTCTACAAGACATTCGGCACGGTCGATGTGCTCCAACCCAGCGCGACGGGAAGAAGATCAGGGACCTGGGTATTGCCCAAAGCCACGGAGCAAATCATCGAGGAGACAATCCGCAATGTTTATCTCAAACCCACACGACCAACGCTGACCCATCTTGTCGACTGCGTACACGCCCGATGCACTGAGCAGGGCGTTGCCCTGCCTCACCGCCGGACCGTCCACGCTCGTGTGAAAGCAATCGACATCCGGGTTCGGGGCCAACGACGCGGCGAACGCGATATCGTCAAGGCGACCACGGCAGTCCCTGGGGAATATGCAGTTAGCCGTCCGCTCGAGGTCGTGCAGATCGATCATACGGAAATCGATATCATCGTTGTCGACGAACTAACACGCGCGCCGCTGCCAGGCCGGCCTTGGCTGACCCTCGCCATCGACGTCTTCTCGCGCGTGGTGACGGGGCTTCATGTGTCGATGAGTGCGCCATCACGCGTGTCGGCCGGCCTGTGCCTTCTGCACTCGGTTTTCGACAAGACGGCATGGCTCAAGGAACGCGAGATCGGTCAAGACTGGCCGGTGACTGGGTTGCCTGAGGCAATCCACGTCGACAATGCGCCCGAGTTCAAGAGCCGTGCGTTCGTGATGGGCTGCGAGAATGAAGGAGTGCAGATCATCTACCGGCCCCCGGCGCGACCTCATCTCGGAGGTCACATCGAACGGCTGATGGGAACGATGATGGGGGCGGTGCATCTGTTGCCGGGAACGACGTTCAGCAACCCCGAGGTCCGCGGCGATTACGATTCGGCCGCGACCGCGCGAATGACGTTGCGAGAACTGGAAAGCTACCTCGCGACCGAAATCACGGGATCCTACCACCAGCGCATCCACGAGGGGTTGCGCCGGGCGCCGATCGCGGTCTGGCGCGAGTTCAGCGCGTCGGCGCCGCTGCGCATGCCGCGCGATCGCATGGGATTTTGGGTCTCGTTTCTTCCGGATGACAGGCGTCGTTTGCGGCCGGACGGTCTACATCTCTTCGGCCTCAAATACTGGCATGGGGCGTTGGCGCGTGATGTGGGCCGAATGAACGACAAGGTTCTTGTTCGCTATGATCCCCGCGACATCTCGCGCGTGTTCGTAGGGCGTCCCTCCGGTCAGTTCGTCGAGGCGCGATGGCATGACCTCATGTTGCCCTCTATCTCCCTGCACGAGTGGCGGAACGAGCTGAAAGCTCACAACAAGAAGGCGCGCGACGAGCGCGACACGCCGGCGATGATGGGGGCCATCGCGAGAAAGCGTCAGATTGTCGAGCAAGCGAACCGAGCGACGCTTTCTGCCCGCAGAACGGGTGGCAAGGAGCGATCTCGTGAAATAGACGACGGCGGATTCGGAACGCTGCGCGGGGTGGACTCGCGCGTGCCGGTAGCGGGCGAAGAGTAGGGGGCTTTCGTGGATCACGACGCGCGCCATCTGAATTCGGCGACCGCCGACCTTCTCGTCCTGAGTGTGGAGGAGCGCATTCGCGCTATCCGAGCCGATCGCTGGGTCCAGTATCCGCGAGCCAGGCAAGCGCTTGGGATTCTCCGCCACGTGCTCGAACATCCGCGCACAACGCGCATGCCCTCGGTCGCGATCTACGGCGATTCGGGCATGGGCAAGACGATGATCATGGAAAAGTTCCGCCTTGATCATCCGTCCGACTTCGACCCGGACACTGGCAAAGCCAGAACGCCCGTCCTTGCCCTTCAGATGTCGGGCAAGCCCAGCGAGCGTCGGCTGTACGCGCAGCTCCTGACCGCGCTGGGAGCGCCGCACAATCCGCGCGCCACGATCGTCGACCTGGAGCAGAAGGCGATCAATCTCCTCAAGGTCGCGCATATCAAGGTGCTCGTGATCGACGAGGTCCACAACATCCTGTGCGGCTCACACCGCGACCAGCGCGTGGTTCTGAGTACGCTGAGGTTCTTGAGCAACGAGATGAAGATGTCGCTCGTGTGCTTCGGCGTAACTGAAGCACGCGAGGCCATCCACGGCGACGCGCAGCTCGCGCGCCGGTTCGAAGCCTTCTCGTTGCCGCGCTGGTCGACGAACGAAGAGTTTGAGGATCTGGTCCGAGCCGTCTTACGCAACCTGCCTTTGCGCCAGCCAAGTGTCCTGACGGCTAAGTCTCTCCGCCATGTTCTGCAAGTCAGTGAAGGCCTCACGGCGAAGATCTTCGCCATGCTGAATGCGCTGGCGATCAAAGCAATCGAAGCCGACCATGAACAGATTACGGACGATGCGGTCTTGCAGTGGTCACCAGTCGTCAAGTCGGAGCCCACTTACTCGTGACCGGTGCAGCGCATGAAATCATCAGGCCGCTTCCTGTCGTGCTGAAGGCACAACCGGATGAACTCCTGTCCTCATGGCTAGCGCGCCATGCAACCTATTACGGCGTCGCGCGGCGGCGCCTGCTCAACCATGTCGGCCTATCTGCGCCATCCTTGGAGGCGCTCGACCACGAGGTGTCTCTAGGGCAGCAGATCGTGCTGGCCGGCTTCTTCCATTGCGAACCCGCCGAGGTCGCGGCGATGTCCCACGTAGCGGTCCGCGAGGATTTGCGCCGCTTGATTCGACGGTCTGTGCCTCTGCAAGAATGCCGGAACTGTGCCCGTAGCGCCGAGCTGGCCAACGCCCCCGGCGCTATCGGCAGGAGTTGGATGCAGGGCTGGCGAGTTACGTGCAGGGCCTGCGGCGGCCCGCTTGTTGACGCAGTCGGCTCGCAGGAGACCGAGACGAAGGTCGGCGTGTTCGATGAGTATTGGCGCTCCGCGCGCGAGGGCGAAGAGTTGCTCGAAAGGCATGCATTTGGCTTCGATGCAACAGCCCTATCACCGCTCGCAATCCTCAGGCTCCTTCTTCTCCCTCGGTGGCCAGAACCCAATGAAATGTGGGACGCATACCGACAAACTTGGCTCTTGAACGTGCTCGTTCCCGGCTTCGATGACATGGTCCATCGGTTCGGCGCGAAGGCTGTAATGTCAAGAAGGCCCTTCCTGCCCATCGCGCTCCGCGTTCCGCTGCTCGCCGGTGTCGCGATTGCGATGCGCGACCCAGCTCAGACGATCTCGCGCCTGCGCACCCGCACCCGCTCCCATGGCAATCAGCGCTTCACCGAAATCGAGGCCGAGCTCGGAACGGGATCCGCAAATCCAGTCTCACATTGACAGCTAACTTGAGACTGGGACCTGCTTCAGTCTCAAGCCAAAATGCCCAACGGCGAGAACAGTCGCGGAGTCTCACGCCAAGATGCCAAGCGACACTCGGACCATCGCGCCAAGGGTCCTGCGATCGCCTGCGGAAAAAACGCGATGTAGAGCGCGTAGCGGTCAAGCGAAAAGGTTGGCGCCTTGCCGCGCCGCAAATCGACCAGATACATGATGTGGTGGAAGGTGAAGAAGGAGATGCCGAGCGGCAGCACGACATCGAATTGCGGCATCGGGCGGCCCAGAACCAGGCCGAGATTAAAGGCAAAGAAGTTGGCGTATTTGAACACGCCGAGGATGGCGTGTGTGTACCGAAAACCTTATCTGAGTTGATGCCGTGATGGAATCGGCTAAGCTGGCGGAATGATCGGGCTGCTCCGTTTCGTTCTGGCCGTTCTGGCCTCGCCATTCAAGTCGAAGTTGCGGCTTGAAGCTGAGAACGCGGTGCTTTGACATCAGTTGATTGTCTTGAGGCGTAGGCTGCCTGGTCGCGTCCGGCTTACGAACAATGATCGCTGGTTCTTTATCCAGCTCTATCGCTGGTTTCCATCAACCCTGCAGGTTCTCACGATCATCCGGCCCGAGACGCTCGTTCGTTGGCATCGGGCCGGCTTTCGCTGCTATTGGCGTTGGAAGTCGCGCCCACAGGGAGACCCCTGTGTGTACCGAAAACCTAATCCGAGTTGATGATGTGATGGAATCGCCTAAGCTGGCGGAATGATTGGGCTGCTCTGTTTCGTTCTGGCCGTCCTGGCCTCGCCATTCAAGTCGAAGTTGCGGCTTGAAGCTGAGAAC
>DATBYX010000632.1:0-3506 GCA_036513475.1 Xanthobacteraceae bacterium
GCCTGGGCCACCACGCCGGCATTGCCCAAGGCGATATCACCCGAGCATGCTCAGCGTGCGATCGACAGTTGTGACCTCAGTACGGGGGTCGGCCTGCGCGATCGCGCCGTGCTGCTGCTCCTGGCTCGTCTGGGGCTTCGCGCTCACGAGATCATCGCGCTGCAACTCCAAGACTGCGACTGGGACGGCGGCCACCTGCGCGTGCGCAGCAAGAGTGGGCGTGAGCAACTCTTGCCGATGCCCGCCGATGTGGGCGCAGCCATCGCCGCCTATCTGCAGCAGGGACGGCCCACGAGTAAGGACCGGCATTTGTTCTTGCGGTCGATGGCGCCGATCCGCGGACTGATGCCAGGCTCAGATACCATCGGCACAATCGTGTGCCACGCGCTGCAGCGCGCCCAGGTCGACGCACCGCACCGCGGTTCACATCAGTTTCGGCACGCCTTGGCAGTGCGCATGTTGCAAGGGGGCGCCTCGTTGAACGAGATCGGCGAAGTCCTGCGCCATCAAAGCCCACAGACCACCTCGATCTACGCTCGCGTGGATATCAGTGCACTGCGTTCCCTGGCCCTGCCGTGGCCAGGAGGTGTGCGATGAACACCCTACGCGAGGCCTTGCAAGAGTACCTCGCACTGCGTCGAGGTCTGGGCTTCAAGATGCATGACGCCGGTCTTGTGCTGCCGCGGTTCGTCGCGTTCATGGAGCAGCATCAGGCGCTGCACATCACGACACGGCTCGCTCTGGAGTGGGTGCAACAGGCGAAGACGGTGCAGCCCGCCGAGCGGGCGCGGCGACTTTGCTTCGCACGCGGCTTTGCTCGCTACCGTAGCGCCACCGATCCGCTCACCGAGGTTCCGTCGCCGAAGCTCTTGCCGTATCGATCGACCCGAGCCCGGCCCTACCTGTACACCGAGCAGGAAGTGCTGGGCTTGTTGGAGGCGGCGCTGCAACTGCCGACCGCATGGCCGTCGACGCCGTTGCGGCCCTGGGTCTTTCATTGCCTTCTGGGTTTGCTCAGCATCACGGGTCTGCGCATCTCCGAAGCGCTCGATCTGAAGCTCGATGATGTCGATCTCGAGCAAGGCGTGCTCACGATCCGGGCTGCCAAGTTCGGTCGATCCCGCCTCGTGCCCCTCCATCCATCCACACGCACCGTGCTGGTCCACTACCTTCAGCGGCGCAAACAGTTTCTCGGCGCGTGCTGCTCGGACTACGTGTTCGTATCCAATCGTGGCACGCGGCTCGACATCGGTCGCGTTCATCGAGCTTTCTACGCGCTGTCGCGGCAAACGGGCCTGCGGGCGCCCGGCCCGCGCAACGGCCCCCGGCTGCACGACTTCCGGCACCGCTTTGCGGTTCAAGTGCTCACCCGGTGGTACGAGTCGGGCGAGGACCCGGCGCGACGACTGCCGGTGCTGTCGACCTATCTCGGGCACGTATACGTGGCCGGCACCTACTGGTATCTCAGCAACTGGCCGGAGCTGATGGCACAGGCGGTGGCGCGGCTGGAGCGGCGCTGGGGAGAGTCATCATGACGGGCCAGCCGACTTTCCCCACCCTGTTGGAACGCTTCTTCACACAGCGGCTGATGCAGCAGCGTCAGGCGAGCGTCCACACGATTGCTTCCTACCGCGACACGTTTCGCCTGCTGCTGCAGTTTGCGCAGAAGCGGTTGCGCAGGGCGCCGTCGACGCTGGCGCTCGAAGACATCGACGCGCCCTTGGTGGTTGATTTCCTCGATGAACAGGAGAAGGTTCGCGACGTGACGGCGAGAACGCGGAACCTTCGTCTGACGGCCATCCACTCGTTCTTCCACTACGTTGCCTTCGAAGCACCTGCGCATGCCGCGCAGATCCAACGCGTGCTGGCCATCCCAGCCAAGCGATTTGCACGTGCACTGGTGCCGTTTCTGAGTCGACAAGAAGTCGATGCGCTACTCGCGGCGTCGGATCAGCACACATGGTCAGGGCGCCGCGATCACGCCCTCATTCTGCTCGCGGTGCAGACCGGGCTACGTCTGTCGGAGTTGACCGGCCTTCAGCAGCAGGATCTGCATCTGGGGACCGGCGCGCACGTGCGCGTGATCGGCAAGGGACGCAAGGAACGATGTACGCCGCTGAGCAAGAACACTCGGGCCGTCCTCGCTGCCTGGGTGAAAGAACCACTCAAGCTCCCGGATCAGCCCTTGTTCCCGAACGCAAGCGGCGGTCGTTTGAGCGCGCACGGCATGCACTACCTGTTGGCCAAGCACGTCGCCGCGGCAACCACCGCCTGCCCATCGCTGAAGCACAAGCGCGTGAGCCCGCATGTGCTTCGCCACACAACAGCGATGGATCTGTTGCAACAGGGTGTCGAGCAGTCCGTGATTGCGCTATGGCTCGGTCATGAGTCGATCGAGACCACGCAGATCTATTTGGATGCCGACCTTGAGTTGAAGCAGCGGGTTCTCGACTTGGTCACACCCCTCAACGGAAAGCCCGGGCGGTATCGACCCGACGACAAGCTTCTCGCCTTCCTCAGAAGCCTGTGACAACACGGACTATGTCCCGGCCGCCTACCCGTTCGCATTGATGATGAACCGCGTCACCGCGCGACGGGACATAGTCCGACGCGGGAGATAATCAAGCTTGGTATGACCCAGGAGAAGCTGAACTGCCCTCAGGTTACCAGTTTTCTTGTAGATCTGTGCCGCTTTCGTTCGGCGCATCGAGTGCGTGCCGTATGCCGTGCTGTCGAGCCCGGCACTCTTGATCCAGCCATGGACAATGCGCGCATACTGCCGGGTCGAGAGGTGCGGCTTTAGCCGGAAACGGCTCGGGAAGAGGTAGCAGCCATTTCTGAGCTGGACCTCTGAGAGCCAGTCCTGGACCGAGGCCCGAGTGTCTTGGGTGATTTCGAACAGGACCGGCCGGCCCGTCTTCATTTGGATCGCGGTGCCACGTTCGCGAACCCTGCCGCCGGCGCAGGACATCATTGACTTGTAGTCGGACGAGGTCGCAGCGCCGGAGCTTGCTGTCGATCGCAAGGTTGAACAACGCGAGGTCGCGTTTGCGGCCCTCCAGCTGAAGCCGGACCCGAATTGCCCAGACATCTTTCGGCTTGAGAGGGCGCTTCTGGCCGATCAGGCGGCCCTTGTTCCAGGGAGCGTTCTTAGAACGCGCTGATGATGGAATCGCGATGTGCATGGGTTGTCTCCTTGATCCCGACCGCACTTTCCCGCGTGCGCCGATGAGGCGGCAAACCAAATTTATCCAAATGCCCGGTTTCGGTCTGAATTCGGTCGCTCTTGCTCGTGTGCGGCTGTGGTGACGAGCGCCGAAAGCGGACCACCACAATCGATTTGGCCTCGACTCCCTGAATGCCGTGAGCGGCTTCCGCGAGGTGGCACACACGACAACCGCTGTTAGAGTGGCGGGGGAGAAATCGGACAAAGGAACCTTTCATGGCACAGCTCTCCGGCGCGGCAGCAAAACTCGACGCCCTCAAATGGCGCTGCATCGGACCGC
>DATBYX010000633.1:0-7373 GCA_036513475.1 Xanthobacteraceae bacterium
ACAAGCGCCGGTGCGCCGGCGCATGTCTCATATTACGGAAACAGCGTCACACGAAGTTCATATTCTGCAAGAGCTTGGCCAGCTTGCACGAATCCACGTCCGGTTTTTTCGGTTCCAAAATTCTTCACGGTGTCATAGTATCGAACAGCTCATTTCGGGAGATTGCCGTGTCCAACATCATCTGGGTTATCGTCATCGGCTTCATCGCCGGTCTTATCGCGCGGATGCTTTCGCCGGGGCCGAACAATCCACGAGGATTTATCCTGACGACCCTGGTAGGCATCGCCGGCGCTTTCATTTCGACTTTCATCGGCCAGACGATCGGCTGGTACCGGCTCGATCAGGGCGCGGGACTCATCGGCGCGACCGTAGGCGCGGTGATCCTTCTGTTCATCTGGAACCGGCTTGTGGTACATCACATCATCAGCGATCCCGGCGTGCCCGGTGGACCCGACGCTCCAACCACCCGGCGTTGGCTCTGAGCGAGAGAGATTGCTCGGGGCGCTTATAAACTTGCCGAGCTGAACGTGTCGCAGCTCTCGACCTTGCCCGATTTCAGTCCGTTCATGAACCAGCGCGTGCGCTGGGCCGAGGAGCCGTGGGTGAACGCATCGGGCACGACATAGCCCTGGCTTTGGCGCTGCATCCGGTCGTCGCCGATCGCTGAAGCGGTCTGCATTGCTGCTTCCACGTCTCCAGGCTCGATGAACTGCCATTCCTGCTCGGAGTGATTGGCCCACACACCGGCGAGGCAATCGGCCTGCAGCTCCACGCGTACCTGGAGCTGGTTGGCTTCGGTCTTGTCCAGGTTCTGCTGCATGCGCTGCACCTTGGGCAGGATACCCAGCAAGTTCTGCACGTGATGGCCGACCTCGTGGGTGATCACATAGGCCTGCGAGAACTGGCAGGCCTTGCTACCCGCGTCGCACCCGTGGAATCGGCGCTCAAGGTCCCGAAAGAACGACGTATCGAGATAGACCTTGCGATCGAGCGGGCAGTAGAACGGGCCCATGGCGGATTGAGCAAATCCGCAGCCCGAGCGCGTGACTTCGGAAAACATCACCAGGGTCGGCGGCTCGTACTGCTTGCCGGATTCTTGAAACATTTTCCCCCATACCACCTCGGTGCTTCCGAGCACGGCGGATACCATCTCCTTGGTCTGGTCGGACGCGCCTTCCGCATCCGCTTGCGTCTGGTCGGGTGCATTCTGCGTCTGCTGTTGCGAGCGCCCTCCACCGGTGAGGACGTCCCCCGCGCCGATCAACACGCTAGGATCTATGCCCAGCCACCATCCCAAAAGCACAAGCAGGATGATGGTACCGATGCCGAGTCCGCCTCGGCCGCCCGGAATGCGGATTCCGCCCCCTCCCCGCCCAATCTCGCCCCGCCGGTCTTCGACGTTTTCGCTTCGGGGCAGTTGATCAAGACGCATCTGCAGGTCTCCTTCCGAGCGCGCAACGCGTGACGCGCCTGCGATTGCAGGGGAACGCCCGACGGTGATGTAGAACTGAAAAAGCAGTCTACAACCGCGCGTGCACGGCGTCGATCACTCCGGGCGGCACACAATCCTGGTATGCAGCGGCCTAGCCGCGTGACGCTGCCGCGATCGCCTCTCTGATCTGCGCAGGCTTGAGCGGCAACCGGTTGAGCTCGACCTGCAACGGCCGCAGCGCATCGCATACCGCATTGGCTATTGCCACGGGCGGGGAGATCGCCCCGCCTTCGCCCACGCCCTTTACTCCCAAGGGGTTGAGCGGAGACGGCGAATGCAGGTGAATGAGCTGCATGCTGGGGATTTCGCACGCCGTCGGCATGATGTAGTCGGCGAGCGAGCCGGCAAGCAGCTGCCCTTGCACATCGTAAGGGAGCTCCTCGAACAGTGCACCGCCGATCCCCTGGGCCGCCCCGCCAACGATCTGTCCCTCCACCAGCATCGGATTGACCACGACTCCGCAGTCGTGCGCGACAACGTATTTCTCGATGTGCACACGCCCGAGCTCGGCATCGACTTCCACTACCGCGAGATGCGCGGCATAGGTCCACGTCACGGTCGGCGGCTCGTAATAATATGTCTCCTCCAGCCCCGCCTCGATTCCTTGCGGGCGCCCATGATCCCAGCCGGGACGAGCCGCCTGCGCCACCGCCGCGAGCGAAACCTCAGCCCCAGGCACACCGACGATGCCCACCCCGTGTTTGCGCAGCTCGAGGTCGCTTGCGGCGCATTCGAGCAGGTTGGCGCCGATCGCGAAGACCTTCTCGCGCAGGCGCTCGCTTGCAGCATGAATGGCCGCCGACAGCGTGACCGTGGTGCGGCTTGCGATCGTCCCGAAGCCCATCGCGATCGCCGACGTATCGGCAAAGGTGGTGACGACGTCTTCGGGATCGACCGACCAGGTATCCGCCACGACCTGCGCGAAGATCGTCTCCATCCCCTGCCCCTGCGGGCATGCGCCGGAGGAGACGTAGACCTTCCCCGAAGGATCGATACGCACCGTCGCGCTTTCGAACGGGCCTACTCCGGTGCCCTCGACGTAGCAGCCTATGCCGAGCCCGAGATGACGGCCTTCGGCGCGCGCGGCTTCTTGCTGTTGACGAAAGCCTGCCACGCCGCCGATCGCATCAAGCGCGCTGCGCAAAGCCTTCTGATAGTCGCCGCTGTCGTACACGATCGGCTCGCCGTCGCGATAGGGCATACCCACGCGATACGGCATCTCGTCGGCGCGGATCATGTTCTTGGCGCGTATCTCGGCGGGCTCACGCTCAAGCACGCGGGCAACGAGGTCCATCGTGCGCTCCATGGCGAAGGCCGCCTCCGGCCGGCCCGCCCCGCGATAGGGCGCGTTCGGTACCTTGTTGGTTGCGGCGACGCGCGCGCTGATCGCCATGTTGTCGATCTTGTAGGGGCCGGTCAGATGCACCGCGGTGTTGTAGACCACACCCACGCCGATTGGATTCCATGCCCCACAATCCACGATGAAATCATCGCGGAACGCCAGGATGAGGCCGTCGTCATCGAACCCAACCTCAACATCGTGGATCTGATCGCGCGAATGGCACGAGCACATCAGATGCTCGCGCCGGTCCTCGATCCATTTGACCGGCCGATCGAGCCTGCGCGCGAGGAACGGCAGCAAAAGATCTTCGGGATAGACGTGGCCCTTGATGCCGAAGCCGCCGCCCACATCGAGCGCGAGGCAGCGCACCCGCGCCTCGGGAAGCCGCAGCACGGACGCCACCTCGCGCCGCACCCAATGGACCACCTGGGTCGATGACCAGATCGTCACCGAGTCCGTGCGCGGCTCATAGACGCTGGCAACCCCGCGGCACTCCATTGGCGCAGCCGCATAGCGGTGATGATAGAAGCGCCGGCGCAGCTTGTGGGTAGCGCGCCCGAGCGCGGCAAGGGCATCGCCCTTCCCGACGCTGAAAGCGCCGATGAGATTGGTCGCGAAACGGTCGTGAAGGAGAGGCGCGTCGGGACGCAATGCCGCCTCCGGATCGACCACGGCGGGCAGCGGATCGAGGTCGAGCGTCACGAGTTGTGCCGCATCTTCCGCGGCATAGCGACTTTCTGCCACGATAACGGCGACCGCTTCCCCGACGTGGCGGACCTTGTCATAAGCGAGCAGCGGCTGTTGCGGATTGATGAACTTGTGATCCACGATGCTCGCCCATTTGCGTGGGAGCGAAAGCTGGGTGTCGGGCACCGGAGGCAGCAATCGCGCGAGCTCGGCGCCGCCGAGCACGAACACGACCCCGGGGAAGTTTGCGGCGCGCGACAGATCGAGCGAGACAATGCGCGCATGTGCAGCCGGACTTCTGATGAACGCCGCATGCAGCATGTGCGGCAGATCGAGATCGGCGATGAATTGCCCGCGACCGGTCAACAGCCGGCGGTCCTCGCGTCGCGGCAGCGAGCGTCCGACGAACGGAGCTTGGCGGTTATCGCTCATTCGTGCACAGAAGTCCCCGATGGAGATGCAGCCGTTTAGCATCCGGTGGTGACCCTGTCTGCCGCAGCTACGCTTTTCGTTCAGGGCGAAGGATCGCAGAGCATGTCTCAACCAACGGCAAGCACGACGCGCGAGACCGTCGAGGTCGATGCGCTGATTTTCGGCGCCGGCGCAGCCGGGATGACGGCAGCACTGGTGGGCGCACTCGAAGGGCTCGATGTGCTCCTCTGCGAGAAATCAGGACAGGTTGGCGGGACCACGGCGACGTCCGCCGGCACGATCTGGGTGCCCGGCACGCGTCAAAGCCGCGAAGCCGGTTGCACGGACACCATCGCCGATGCGCGCCGATATCTCGATGCCGTGATCGGGACCGCTCCCGACAACCGCCGCGAAATCTATCTCCAGAGTGGGCCAGAGGTCATCGACTATCTGGAGCAGCGCAGCGAGGTGAAGTTCACGCCCTATGCGCGGCATCCCGACTACCTGGCCAATCGACCGGGCGCGACCGTTGCGGGCCGGCCGCTCGCGCCGCTCCCTTTTGACGGGCGGCTGCTCGGTCCTGATTTCGCGGTGGTGCGACCGCCGATCGCCGAGTTCATGGCGCTCGGCGGAATGATAGTCGGGCGCGACGACATCGAACCGCTCGCGCGCCCGTTCGCATCGGCGGCAGCGTTCCAGGCTGCTGCATCACTGTTATGGCGACATGCGACCGACCGCTTGCGCTATCGGCGCGGCACCAGGCTTCTCATGGGCAACGCGCTGGTGGCGAGACTCTTTTACAGCCTGCGCCGCAGAGGCGTTCCGATCTGGCTGAATGCTCCGCTGCAGGAGCTCACCGTCGCGGGAGATCGGGTGAACGGTGCGGTCATTTGTGTCGGCGGTACGCCGCGACGCGTCGTCGCACGGCGCGCGGTCGTGCTCGCGACCGGTGGATTTGGCGGCAGCGTCGAGCGGCTCAACGACTATGTGCGGCCGCCGCTCGCGCATGTCGTGGCATTTCCCGGAGCGGCCGGTGACGGCATGCGGATTGCGCGCATGCTCGGTGCCGCAGTCGAGGACGATCACGCGGAGCCTGCCTTCTGGAGCCCGGTCTCCGCAACCTCTTGGCTCGCCGGCGGGTGCGGAGCGTTCCCGCATCTGTCGCTCGACCGCGCCAAGCCTGGTCTCATCGCGGTCAATGCCGCGGGCCGGCGCTTCGTCAACGAGGCGCTCTCATACCACGAATTCGTCATCGGGATGCACCGCTCGCACGCAAACGTGCCGACCATTCCAGCCTGGCTCGTGTGCGACCGCGAGTTTATTTACATATACGGTCTCGGCCGCGTCCCGCCAGGACGCCGCAGCCTGCGCCGGTTCATCGCCAGGGAATATCTTGTTGAAGCGGCGACGCTCGATGAGCTCGCCCGCCAGATCGGCGTGGACGCAGCGGGGCTGCGACGAACGGTGGCAGAGCACAATCGATTTGCCGAGACAGGGGAAGACGAAGAGTTCGGCAAGGGCTCGACGGACTTTGACCGCCACAACGGCGATCCGCACCAGCGTCCGAATCCATGCCTGGGCCGGATCGCGCGTGCGCCCTACTACGCTATGGCCGTTTATCCGAGCACGCTCGGCAGCAGCGTCGGTCTGCGCGCCGATGCCGACGGCCGGGCATTGAACGCAAGCGGCGATCCCATACCCGGCCTGTTTGCTTGCGGCAACGACATGGCCTCGATCATGCGCGGGCATTATCCCGGGCCCGGCATCACGCTCGGCCCCGCCCTTGTGTTCGCCTATCGCGCCGCCATGGCGATACGCGCGGGCCGACATTCGTAGAACGGCTACAACTCGTCCGCCACGTCGCGCACCTCGGTGTTCATCGCAACATCGCGGCGTCGGCGCTGCGCGATGATCCGTCCCGTCTCCCAATAATCACCGCGCACCGCGAGTTCGGCCTGATGCTCGAGCTCCTCGGTCCAGGCACCGAGGTCATAGCCGTACCACGGCGCCTGCGGCTTGAGCTTCGGAAGCTTGAGCACATCCTCCCAGATCGTGCGCGCCCGCTCCATGTATTCGCGCTTGGGCAGCGAGAGCGGCGGATAATCCTGACGCAGCGTTGCGTCGACGAGGAGCGATGAGTCCTCCGAGCCGCGTACCTTGTCACGCGGTCCGTGTCCTTCTTCCCGATGGGGAAGGATCTGCATGTCGAGATGCGGCTTGGCGCGAAATGTCATTGCCCACAGGATTGCATCGGCGTTGTTCGGATCGATGTCCTCATCTACCGCGATGACGAATTTGCCGGACGGGCGCTGAACGGTGACGCTCGCATAGAGGGCGCGCCACACTTCGGTCTGTGGCGTTTCGCGCGCGAACCGCAGCACCAGCACGCGATATCCCCCGATCAGCGGCATATGCATATGGACGTGCAGGATGCCCTTGATGCCGATGTGATCACGCAGGTGACGCAGGAAGATCGCCTCCTGTCCTGGTTGGCGCATGACCGTCGCCTCGCTCGGCGCCAGTTGCGAGACAAACGATGTGAAAATGGCGTCGCGCTTGCGCGTGATGCAGGTGACGTCCATGAAGCCGTTGTATTCGGCGAGGTTCACATGGCCGTGGGATTCGCCGAACGGCGCTTCCGGTTCGAGGTATTCGGTATCGATGAACCCTTCGATCACGATCTCCGCTTCCGCCGGAACCGTGAGGTCGACGGTGCGCGCCCGGACCACGTTGATGGGCGAGCCCACGAGCCCGCCGGCGAGCGATATCTCGTCGATCGTTTCCGGCGCCTTCTGCACCGATGCGTAGGCGAGCGCTGGCGGCATTCCGACTACCACTGCCGCAGGCATCGGCTTCCCGAGCGCCTTGTATTTCAGCCAATGCAGATAGCCGCCGGCCTTGAGCTCGACGGACGGATTCATGCCCAGCCGGCGCGGCGCTTTGATCTGCGCGCGGTAATTGCCGAGATTCTGCACCCCGGTTTCCGGATCCTTGGTGATGAATGCCGAGGTCGTAAGATAAGGGCCGTTGTCCCAGCCCGGAGTCGAGATCGGCACCGGCAGGGCATCGAGCGCCGCGCCTGGCCGATCGAGCGCCGCGCCTTCGGTGACGATCTCCTGACATGGCGCATTCTCGACGAGGCGCGGCGCAATGAGATTGTTCATCGCGCGCGTCCAGACCGCGCTCAGCTGGCCGAGCGGATGTCCGATCCCGATCTGATAAATCTTCGGGCTTGCTCCCATCGCGCCGACGACGACGGGGATGTCATATCGCTTGCCCTTCGCGTCCACGACATTGGTAAACAGCATTGCCTTGCGATCGTTCTCATCGAGCCCGCCGCGAAACTGCCATCGCATCAGCGGATGGATCTCCGTGTCCTTGTTGACCGGGATGTCCACCTTCAAGAGCAGTCCCGCCTTTTCCAGCGCCGCGAGCTGATCG
>DATBYX010000634.1:0-5853 GCA_036513475.1 Xanthobacteraceae bacterium
TTATGGGCAGGAAGGAGTGGCCAAGGCGATCGACATCCTCGCCAAGGAACTGGATGTCTCGATGGCGCTGACAGGCATGATAAATGTGCGCCAGCTTAACCGAAGTATCCTCTCGGAATAGCCCAATCTGCGTCGATAGTCTGCTATTTTCAGCCGATTCCTCACGCAAAATCAATCCCTTACGAATTAACTTGACGTTTAATCAGGGACGAGGAAATACTAGAACAAAAAGCGAACATGGCCATTTCCCACAGAACAGTCCCAATGACAGCCTCCCGCAAAGCATCCGCACAACCGCAGCCTCTCATCACACACTTGCGACAAAAGTTATCCCTGGTCGAGAGGACAACCGGGCTTGCCGGGGAATGTGGGGCTTGCGTCAAGCTTGGCATCGGGGTGATCGATGCTGCGCTCGGGGGCGGTCTTGCATGCGGCGCGCTGCACGAGTTCGCGGCCGCTCGAGAGACGGAGACGCCTTGCGCCACCTCCTTTGCCCTCGCGGTCACAACACGTTTGCTCAGCCAATCCTGTCGCTTTGCGAATGGGCGCTCTTCCGGTCACCCCGCAGAGGGAATGGAATCCACCGGTAGAGCAGTGCTTTGGATTTCCGACGATCTCTCGCTTTTTGAAAATGGTGTCCCCTATGGGCCCGGTCTCGATGAGACGGGCGTTGCTCCGGAACGGTTGATCACGGTCACAGCTCCGCATTTCCGGGATGCGCTGTGGGCCATGGAAGAAGCACTGTGTTGTCGGGCGGTCGGTGCGGTCATCGGCGAAATCCGCACGCGTGCGGTCGAGCAGATAGTTATGCGCCGTCTTTCGCTTGCAGCCGCCGCCAACGGCACGCTCGGCGTTGTTTTGCGTCCGCTGCCGGACAATGAGCCTTCCACCTTTGCCACGCGTTGGATCATCGAGGCGGCTCCATCCCTGCATTTTTCCTCGTCGCAAAAAACTCCCGGGATAGGTCCGCCGCGCTTGGCGGCGCGTCTCGTTCGCAACCGACGTGGACATCTCGGAGAATGGATCGTGGAGTGGAACAGTGTGGAGCAGCGTTTCGAGCTCGCAACGGATTCTGAGTCTATGGCTGGAGCGCCTTTCGACCGACCGAACCGCGCAGCAATGGGATGAGGCACGGCGACAATCCAGTCCTCTCGTCGTCTTCGGCAAGCTCAACAATCTCGACCTCCTTGTGGCAGTCAATGCGGCGGCGGAACGGCTGGGCTTGCGTAGCGGTCTAGCGCTTGCGCAGGCGCGCGCTATGCACCCCGCTTTCATCGCGCTGCCGGAAGATCCAACGGCGGACACGCGTGTCCTGGAGGCCTTTGCCGACTGGTGTGGCCGCTACACGCCATTGGTTGCGACCGATCGGAGCGACGGCATTCTGCTCGATATCAGCGGCTGCGCGCATCTTTTCGGCAACGAGCAAAAACTTCGCGACGATCTCCTCACCCGCACGACAGCCTTCGGATTCTCAGCTCGTGCCGCCATCGCCTCGACCATCGGCGCGGCCTGGGCGGCGGCGCATTTCGATGACATCCCCATCACGCCACCCGGGGGCGAACGCGAGCTTCTTGCACCGCTGCCGCTTGCAGCACTGAGATTGCCGCAAGAGACGATTGCTGGATTGGCGCGGGTCGGATTGAAACGCATTGGAGACATTATCGATTTGCCGCGCCCACCGCTCGCGGCGCGTTTCGGCGCTGACCTTCTGCGCCAGCTCGACCGTGCGCTTGGCCGCGAATACGAGCCGCTTTCGCCACGTCTGCCGGTTGCGCCCTATATCGCAGATAAGAGTTTTCCCGATCCGATTGCACGCGAGCGGGACGTGCTTGCGACCATTGAACGCTTGGCGGCACAGCTGAAGCTCGCGCTTGCAGCGCGGGGTGATGGCGCCCGCAGCCTCGAGCTTGTGCTGTTTCGGACCGACGGAGCGGTCAAACGCATTCGTGTTGGCACATCGCGCCCGCTACGCGATCCGGAGGCAATCCGTACGCTCTTTGTCGAGCGGCTTGCCGCGCTGGGCGATGAGATGGATCCGGGCTTCGGATTCGATCTCGCGCGACTCTCGGTAGTTGTGGCAGAGCCGTGCCCGGACGAGCAGATCGGGTTTGGAGCAAGCGAGAATCGCGTCGAGCTCGACCACCTCATCGATGGCCTGAGCGCCCGGCTGGGACGCAGCCGCGTCACACGCCTGCTTGCCCAGGATAGTCACACCCCCGAGCTCGCCTCGACCGCCATGCCGGCCCAGAGGGGGGTCGATCTCGGATGGGACGTTTTCCGCCGCTTCCGCAACGATGTCGGGTTGAGCGCGCGCCCGCTACGTTTGCTTCCGAAGCCCGAGCCTATTCACGACGTCCTGGCGCTTGTCCCGGACGGCCCGCCGATGCGCTTTCGCTGGCGCCGGGCTTGGCACGACGTGATTGCCGTAGAAGGACCTGAACGCATCGAAGGCGTGTGGTGGAGCGAAGAAAGCGGCGGGCCGACCCGGGATTACTTCCGGGTAGAGGACAGAACGGGGCTGCGCTTCTGGCTCTTTCGTGCGGGCCTCTATCACGAGATGACGTTACCACCGCCGCGCTGGTTCCTGCACGGGACGTATGCGTGATGCGGTATCTTGAATTCGCCGTCGCGTCGAATTTTTCTTTTCTGCGCGGCGCCTCGCACCCCGAGGAGCTCATGCTGCAGGCCGCCCATATTGGCCTCGATGGCATTGGACTCTGCGACCGCAATTCCGTTGCCGGCGTGGTGCGCGCGCATCTCATCAAACGCGAAAAGAAATTAGCACTTGCCTATCATCCCGGTGCACGCCTCGTGTTCGCCGACGGCACTCCCGACATTCTTGCTTATCCGCTGAATCGCCCGGGATGGGGGCGGCTCTGCCGCCTGCTTACACGCGGCAACCTTCGCGCCAAAAAGGGTGAGTGCGTCCTTTATCTCGACGATTTGCTCGAACACATCGAGGGTCTTGAGCTGATCGTAATGGAAAGATCGACGTGGGAGCTCCCCACACCTCCTTTCCTGCGAAGCTCTCGCCTCAATCGCCAATCTCTCGGTTGTCATGCCCCGCTTCAGGCGGGGTATCCAGTAATCCCGACGCGGCGGGTCGAGGCAAAGCCGTGCCAAACCCGACTTTCCCTGGTTACTGGATCGTCCGCATGCGCGGACGATGACGACCGAGAGGCTGCAGTCCCAAGGTTTCGCTTGATAGCAACACGGAAGCAAAACTCAGGCGCGAGGGACCGCGAGCTTCTTTCAGCTCTGCGTGCAGCTGCCCCAGGCCGGGTACGGCTTGCGGCAACAATGCTCTATCGTGGCAATGACCGCGCGCGTTTGATGCAGCGGGCGCAGATTGCCGCACAAGCCGGGGTGGCGCTCATCGCCGTCAACGATGCGCTCTATCACCATCCCGAGCGGCGACGATTGCAGGACGTGCTCACCTGCATTCGCGAGCACTTGACTATCGACCGGGCAGGCCGGCGCCTTGCAGCCAATGCTGAGCGGTATCTTAAACCGCCTGCCGAGATGATGCGTCTTTTCAGCGACATGCCGCAGGCGATCGAGCAGACCTTGGCACTGCATTCGACGCTGACCTTCTCATTGGATGAATTGCGCCATGAATATCCCGATGAGAGCCGCGGCGGGTTCGCTACTCCGCAGGAAGCTCTCGTTCATCTTACGTGGGAGGGCGCCGCTACCCGCTATCCCGAGGGGGTTCCCGACAATGTCCGTCAGGCTCTCGAGCATGAGCTGGAGCTGATCGGCAATCTCGATTACGCGTCTTATTTTCTCACGGTCCATTCCATCGTGAGATACGCGCGCAGGCAAAACATCCTGTGTCAGGGCCGTGGCTCGGCTGCAAACTCGGCCGTCTGCTACTGCCTTCACATCACCGATGTTGACCCGCGCGACGGCCGCCTGCTGTTCGAGCGGTTTATCTCCTCCGATCGCGGCGAGCCGCCCGATATCGATGTGGATTTCGAGCACGAACGCCGCGAGGAAGTGATTCAGCACATTTACCGGCACTATGGACGCGACCATACCGGCATTGCGGCAACCGTCATCTCCTATCGCGGCCGTTCTGCCATCCGCGAGGTCGGCAAGGTATTCGGGCTCTCGGCCGACACCATCGCCGCGCTCGCTTCTTCGATCTGGGGAATGGGCGGCGGTGCGGTGCGCGCAGCCGAGCTCAAGCGCGCGGGGATCGATCTGCAAAGCTCACGCATGCAGAAAATGCAGTCGCTCGCCCTCGAGATCCAATCCTTCCCGCGCCATCTCTCTCAGCATGTCGGGGGCTTCGTGATCACGCGCAGCCCCCTCGACGAAGTAGTGCCGATCGCCAACGGCGCGATGAAGGATCGCACCTTCGTCGAGTGGGACAAGGACGATCTCGACGCGCTTGGAATCCTCAAGGTCGATGTGCTGGGACTGGGCATGCTCACCTGTCTCCGCAAGGCATTCGAGCTCACGGAGAAACACTATGGCGTCTCCTTTCGTGCGTTGCGGAACGAAGCGCCGACGGGAGCCGACGCTTCGCAGGCTTCGCCGGAAAGGTTTCAAGAAAACAAAAAGCGCAGCGCCGAAAAAGGATTTTTCACGCTGGCGGCCGTTCCGAAAGAAGACCATGCCGTCTACCGCATGCTGCAGCGGGCCGATTCAGTCGGCGTGTTTCAGGTAGAGAGCCGCGCGCAGATGTCGATGCTGCCGCGTCTCAAGCCGAAGGAATTCTATGACCTCGTCATCGAGGTGGCGATCGTGCGGCCCGGTCCCATTCAAGGGGACATGGTGCACCCCTATCTTCGACGCCGGCAGGGGCTCGAGCCCATTTCCTATCCGTCCGAAGAGCTCGAAACCGTGCTCGGCAAGACTCTCGGCGTGCCTTTGTTCCAGGAACAGGCGATGAAGATCGCCATTGTGGCCGGTGGTTTCACTCCGGGGGAGGCTGACAAGCTGCGCCGGGCCATGGCAACGTTCAAGCGCACGGGGACCATCGGCACTTTCAAGACCAAGATGATCGAGGGAATGGTCGAGCGGAATTATCCGCGCGAATTCGCCGAGCGCTGCTTCAGTCAGATCGAGGGGTTCGGCGAATATGGCTTTCCGGAAAGCCATGCTGCGAGCTTCGCGCTCCTGGTTTATGCCTCGGCGTGGCTCAAGTGCCGTTATCCTGATGTGTTTGCAGCTGCTCTGCTCAACTCGCAACCCATGGGATTCTATGCGCCGTCCCAGGTTGTGCGCGATGTGCGCGAGCATGGCGTGGAGGTGAGGCCCATCGACATCAACTACTCGGAGTGGGATGCAACGCTCGAGCCGGGTCCGAATCCGGGATCCCGGGTGCATGCGCTCCACGACGATATGGCCGATGATATGTGCAGCACCCATGCGCTGCGTCTTGGCTTTCGCAAGATCAAAGGCTTCTCCGAGCAGGACGCAGCGTTGATTGTTGCAGCGCGCCGCAGCGAACCCGCTGCAAAAGAACTGCCCTATACCTCGGTACGCGATCTGTGGCTGCGCACTGGTCTTTCCCCCCGTATCATCGAGCGGCTCGCCGATGCAGATGCTTTCGGCTCAATTGGGCTCACCAGGCGACAAGCCTTGTGGGCGGCCAAGGCGCTGGGACGCGTGGGAGACAAGGAGGATGATCTGCCGCTGTTTCGGATGAATGGGACCGGGGTGAGGCCCAACTCGCTGGGCTTGTCGACCCCAGAGCAGAAGCAAGAGTTTCAGGAGCTTGGGCAGCAGAGCAGCTATCGTTCAGAACCGGAAGTCGCGCTTCCGCCGATGCCGCTCGGCGAAGAGGTCGTGAACGACTACCGTTCTCTTGAGCTGTCGTTGCGCGCGCATCCCGCATCCTTC
>DATBYX010000635.1:0-3720 GCA_036513475.1 Xanthobacteraceae bacterium
CGCTCGATGGAGTGGGCCTTGGTCTTTGCGCAAGCAATCAACGCCGGCCGAGACGTGATCCTGCAGGTTCTGGCCGACGCCTTTGAGCGCAGCGGTCACTGCAATACCATGCGCCTTCAGCTCCGCCGGGTCGCCGATACCCGACAGCATGAGAAGCTGCGGAGAGTTGATTGCGCCGCCTGCGAGGATCACTTCGCGCTCGGCGCGCAGATCGATGATCGCGCCGTCGCACCGATACTGAATGCCGACGGCGCGGCTTGCGTCCAACAATATTTGTGTGGCCAGTGCCCGCGTTTCGACCCGCAGATTTGGCCGTGTGAGTGCCGGCCGCAGGTAGGCTGCTGCCGCGCTGCACCGGCGACCATTGCGGATGGTCGACTGACCCCGGCTGAACCCTTCCTGCTGGCGGCCGTTGTAGTCGGGGGTCGTCGAATAGCCGGCGTGAACACCGGCATCGAGAAACGCATCGAGCAGCGGGTCGGGAAAGTGCGGGTTGCAGACCCCGAGCGGGCCTTCATCTCCGCGATAAACATCGGCGCCGCCCGCCCATGTTTCCTGCCGTCGGAAATAGGGTAGGACATGCGCGTACGACCATTCGCTTAGTCCATGATCCGCCCACCGGTCATAGTCGCCGCGGTGCCCTCGCACATAGGCCATGGCGTTGATCGACGACGAGCCCCCGATTACCCGCCCGCGGTAGATCGGAATGCGACGCCCCGCCATCGTCACCGAGGGCTCGGTGACGTACATCCAGTCATGCTTGCAGCGCAGCACATTGCGCCCCCAGGCCAGTGGGATGTGAAGCATGGGATCGCGATCCCAGCCGCCGGCCTCGAGCAGGACGACGCGAATGTCGCGATCCTGCGTGAGCCGATGCGCCAAGGTGCATCCGGCGGAACCGGCACCCACAATTACGTAATCACAGACTTCACGTTTTGCGATCATGTCCTGCACAGATGCATCGGCCACTCGGGCGCCAATTGTATTTGACTATCTGATCAGAGGGGAGGCATTGTTGCGAGCGTGCCTATGTGGCGCCGTCCCGCTCCCGCGCGATAGAAGGCCATACACTGGTCACGCCGGGAGTTCCAAAACATAGTGCCACCTGTGCGGAGACCAATCGTGGGCCAATTGCATAATAACCTCGCGGAGCAGGACAGCTTTGTTCCCGTGATAGACATCGCGTCGTATTTTTCAGGTACCCCGGAAGGCAAGCATCGCGTGGCGCAGCAAATCGGTCGCGCATGCCGCGAGGTTGGATTCTACGTCATTGTCGGTCACGGCGTCGATCCCAAACTGGTCGAACAGGTGGAGATCGTCTCGCGTGAATTCTTCGATCTTCCGCTCGAGGAAAAGATGCGGCTACATGTGGGCAAGGAGCCGGGGGCTGTCGGCTACGCTGCAATCGGCGACACGGCGCTGGCCTATACCCGCGGGCAGGTGGCGCCTCCGGATCTCAACGAGTCGTTTCAGGTTGCGAAGGTCGACGCCGCCGGTGATCCCTACTTTCAGAGCGAGGCCGCGCGTGGGCTCGTGCCGAAAAATCGCTGGCCGGAGCGTCCCGCAGCCCTCAAGGAGCTCTACATTCGCTATTATCTCAGAATGGGGCAGTTGGCAGGAGATCTGATGCGGCTCTCGGCGCTCGCGCTCGATCTGCCGGAGAACTACTTCGAGGACAAGATCGACCGCCACATCAGCCGGCTCAACGTTCGTCTTTATCCCGAGCAAAACGTAGCCCCTCTGCCCGGCCAGTTGCGCGCCGCGGCGCACACCGACTACGGCACGGTTACGATCCTGCGACCCGGTGACACAGTTGGCGGTCTGCAAGTTGCAGACCGGAACGGCAGCTGGCACGCCGTTCCGTCGATCTCGAACTCCTTCGTCATCAACCAGGGCGACCTGATGGCGCGCTGGACCAACGATCGCTGGCTTTCGACCCTGCATCGGGTGGCCAATCCGCCGGAAGAGGCCAAGGGCGGCTCGCGGCGATTATCCATCGTGTTCTTTCATCATCCCAACTATGACGCCACCGTCTCCTGCCTGCCGACGTGCCTGGAAGCGGTGCGCGAGCCCATCTATGAGCCGATTCAGGTGAGCGACTACTACAGCATGAAACGCGCGCAGCAACGCGCGGCCCGTGCCAAGGCGCTTGCGCCGGCAACGGCCTGAGCGAGGTCGTGCTACTCGCGTGGTCGCGACTGCGCCGGGCACGGCTGGGCCTTTCGGATTGAGATGTACGGTTCCAGCGGCGCCGACCGCGGCGCAACCGGATCGGGGTAAATCGAGACTCAATGTGCGGAGAATGCAGATGTTCATGACCGGTTGGGTCCTGCCACGCCTGTGCGTCGTTGCTCTCGCCGGGGCCCTGCTGGCCGAGCCCGCGGCATGCGTCGAGATCACGATCGCACTCGGGGCCGAGCCCACCACCCTCGATCCGCAGCTCGCCGATGACGGGAGCGAACGGGCGATCAACGACAACATCTACGAGACGCTGCTTGCCCGTATGCCGAAGGGAGATCTCATTCCCGCGTTGGCGGAAGGGATGCCGGCGCAAAGTGCCCCTGACGCATGGCGGTTCAAGCTGCGTCCCGGAATCAAGTTCTCCAATGGAGAGCCGCTGAATGCAGATGCCGTAGTTTACAGCATCAAACGGATCATCGATCCAAAATACAACTCTCAGCAGATTTCCTATTACTCGGCAATAACCGATGCAAAGAAGATCGACGATCTGACGGTTGATGTGATTACCAAGGGGCCTGACCCGATCCTGCCAGCGCGCATGTACTGGATGAAAGTGGTGCCGCCGATCGCCAGTACAAAACCCGATTTCATTGCAAATCCGGTGGGTACAGGACCGTACAAGCTGCTGAACTGGACCCGCGGATCCTCTATCAAATTGATCAAGAATGATGCGTATTGGGGCAGCGCACCGAGCATAGATAGCGTCAGTTACCGGTTCATTGGCGAGTCCGCCACCCGCCTCGCGGGGCTCATGGCGGGGGAATTCGACGTCATCACGAACCTGCTGCCGGAGTTCACGGAACGGGCTCCCAAGGCCAAGGTCGTCGTCGGCCTTGAACAGCCCGTGATGGTGCTCTCGACCCTTACAGGCGTGACCCAGGACAAGAGGGTACGCCAGGCCCTGAATTTTGCCATCGACAAGGAAGGTCTCGCTGCCGGTCTCTTCGGCAACTACGCCTCGATCAGTCAGGGACAGCTGCTGGCGCCGTCCTATTTCGGCTTCGATCCGCAAACCAAGGCTTATCCCTACGATCCAGACAGAGCCAAGGCCTTGATCAAAGAAGCCGGAGCCCAGGGCAAGACGGTCATTGTCGTGGGAACGGCAGGCCGGTGGCTTAAGGACCGGGAGATCGTGGAAGCCGTGGCACAGATGTGGTCGGAAGCAGGCCTCAAAGTCGACGTGAAGATCTTTGAGTTCACCGAGTATCTCAAGCGGCTGTTCGACCGTAACGCACGTCCCGACGCAATCTTCGTGTCGAACTCGAATGAGCTCATGGACGCGGACCGGCCACTGTCGGCCTATTACTCCCTGAGCGGTCCCGCCTCCTCCAATGCGGACGCGGAAATGAAGGCCGATATCGATGCCGCCCGAGCGGAGACGGATACGGCCAAGCGAGCAGCGCTCTACCACAAGGTCGTGGAGCATGCGCGAGAGCAGGCGTATATGGCTTGGCTGATCCTGCTCAATGATATCTATGG
>DATBYX010000636.1:0-5818 GCA_036513475.1 Xanthobacteraceae bacterium
CATTCGGGCCCTGCGGGGTGCTGGTGTGCGGAGCCGCCGCAACCCTGCCGGTCGATGTCAAGGAAAACATCAACGTCTTCAAGGCCGGGCTCAACTTCAAGTTCGGCCCGACGGCTCCGCTGGTGGGCAAATACTGATCGGCCGCTTTCTCGTCGTGCGGATGGAAGAGCTTCGGCAGCGCCGGAGCTCTTTCTTTTTTGCCGATTTGCCAACCTGTGCGCTTGCAAAGGGTAGGCGGAAACCACAGAATGGTTGCTGAATCTGAGGATGTCCGTATGCATGAGCTGTCTCTCCCCGCTGACCTGGTGGCGCGCGTGACTGAACGTGCCGGTCGACCTCATCCCTTCGATGTGATCGAGCCGACGAAGACCGCATTTGTGGTCGTCGATATGCAGAACTATTTCATGAAACCGGGCTTCCAGGGCGAGGTGCCGAAAGCGCGTGCGATCGTGCCCTCAGTCAATCGCCTCGCCGCGGCGCTGCGTGCGCTCGGGGGCCATGTGGTTTGGATCAAGAATGCAACCAACGACACGCGCGATAGTTGGAGCGTGTATCACGATTGGCTGCAGGCGCCGGAGCGCCGGGACCGCCGCTACGCGAGCATGGATCTCGCACACGAGGGACATGCGTTATGGCCGGAGCTGGATGTGAGGCCGGAAGACGCACAGATCGTCAAGAAGCGCTTCAGCGCGTTCCTGCCGGGCTCGTCCGAGATCGAATCGCATCTGCGCCAGCGCGGGATCGATACGGTGCTCATCGGCGGGACCGCGACCAACGTTTGTTGCGAGAGCTCGGCGCGCGACGCCATGATGCTCAATTTCAAGGTGATCATGGTGCATGACGTGCTCGCCACCTATACGGATGAGGAGCACAACGCCACTCTGCGCACCTTTTATTCCATCTTTGGAGACGTTCAGACCATCGACGAAGTGATCGCGTCACTGCAACGGGGCTTGGCAAAGGCGGCGGCCTGACCCGGTTAGGTTAGCCGAACGCTCAGCCAAGGGTGATATTGGCCTCACGCACCACGCGTTCCCACTTTTGCATCTCCGCCTTGACGAACGCGCGAAAGTCCTCCGGCGTGTTCTCGCGGAACTCGACGTTAAGGGCGTTGAGTCGATCGATCACCTCCTGCTGCCGCAATACCGCGTTCAAGCCCGCATTGAGCTTGGCGACGATTGGGGCAGGGGTTCCGGCAGGTACGAATACGCCGTTCCATTCGTAGGCTTCGAACCCGGGCAGCGTCTCCGCAACGGCTGGAATCTCCGGCAGAGTGCGCAGCCGCCCCCGCCCGGTATGCGCGATGGCTCGCAACGCGCCGCTCTGGACGTGTCCTATCGATGCCGCACCGTTGGAGAAAAAGAATTTCACCTGTCCCCCGATCAGATCATTGAGCGCAGGGCCGCCGCCGCGATAGGGAATGTGATTGAGCTTCACGCCCGTGCGCAGGCGAAACAGCTCGAGCGAAAGGTGCTGCACGGTGCCGTTGCCGGATGACGCCCAATCGAGACCGCCCGGCGCGGCCTTCGCAATTGCGATCACGTCCTCGACCGTCTTTGCCTCCACCGACGGATGTACCACCAACAGGTTCGGGACGAGCGATGCCAGGAATACCGGCTGGAAGTCGTTCAGAGTGTCATACGGCAGTCGCGCGTAAAGGGACGGGTTAACGGAAAACGCGGTCGCATCGTAGAGAACGGTATACCCATCTCGCTCGGCCTTGGCGGCAACCGCAGCGCCGATTGTGCCGCCGGCGCCGCCCCGATTCTCGATGACGAATTGTTGTCCCAGGCCATCGCTCAGCTTTGCCAGCAGGATCCGGCTGACCGTATCGGCCCCGCCGCCGGCTGGATACGGCACGATCACCCTGACCGGACGTGCCGGGTAGTCGGTCTCGGCAGCCGTTGCGGCAACCGTTCCGAGCAACGGCACGGCCGCTGCGCCTGCGCACACATGGAGCGCTTCTCGTCGTGTGGTCCCCCGTTTAAACGGCACAGCTTTCCTCTCGTCATCCCTTCAGCGCACGGGCCATTGGCCCTTTCCTCAGCATAACCGAGGCTCCATATTTCCGCGATGGCCACTCCTCCCGACAAACCGCGCCCGCCTGGCAAGCGCGATCCGGCCAAGGACGCGAAAAAGGATCCGGCAAGGCCCACGCGTGCCAAGGCCTCCCGGCCCGAGCTGCCGCCGATTGCGCCCGCGCTTGCCGAGCTGCTTAATCCCGGCATTGGACAGGGAACCGCAGGCCCCGGCTCCCAGACCGGACTGCAGCCGCCGCCCGACAATTCATTCGACCGACGCGCCGACTTCTCTGCCGCGCACCGGGCGCGCAAGTCCACTGGGAGGGGGTTCAACGAAGCGCCGCAATCCGGCTACGGCGCAAAGGCGGCAGAGCCGCTGGGCATGGATCCCGAGCTGGCGCAAGCCCTCGGTTTCGAACGGGACGAAGTCACGCCGTCGGATTCAGCGGCGAACCGCAGCCCGGCGAGTTTCCGAGGTGTGACCGGAGCCTCCGCGACCGTTAAGGCCCTGGAGAGCCTCCTGCGCGAAGGCCGCCCGGAATTCGCCGAGCGGCCCTGGACGCCGCACCGCCCGCCTCGGCCGGAAAAATCCGAGGGCGGGCAGCATCTCGTGATCAGATCCGAGTTCACGCCAAAAGGAGACCAGCCGCAGGCAATCGCGGATCTGGTCGAGGGGGTGAAGCGCCAGGACCGCATGCAGGTGCTGCTCGGGGTGACCGGCTCCGGGAAGACTTTCACCATGGCGAAGGTGATCGAACAGACCCAGCGACCGGCGCTGGTGCTTGCTCCCAACAAGACGCTGGCCGCTCAGCTTTATGGCGAGTTCAAGAGCTTCTTCCCGGATAACGCGGTCGAGTATTTCGTCAGCTATTACGACTACTACCAGCCCGAAGCTTATGTCCCCCGGACCGATACGTATATCGAGAAGGAATCCTCGATCAACGAGCAGATCGACCGCATGCGGCACAGCGCGACGCGCGCCTTGCTCGAGCGCGACGACGTGATCATCGTTGCGTCGGTCTCGTGCATCTACGGTATAGGTTCGGTCGAGACCTACTCGGCGATGACGTTCACGCTTCGACAGGGAGAGCGCATCGATCAACGGCAGCTGATCGCAGACCTGGTGGCGCTGCAATACAAACGCAGCGCCGGCGACTTCTATCGCGGGACGTTTCGGGTGCGCGGCGATGTGATCGAGATCTTTCCCGCCCACTATGAGGATCGCGCCTGGCGCGTGTCCCTGTTCGGCGATGAGATCGAATCCATCCACGAGTTCGATCCGCTCACCGGTCAGAAAACCGACGAGCTCGAGTTCGTGAAGGTCTATGCCAACTCGCACTATGTCACGCCGCGCCCGACGTTGCTGCAAGCCATCGCCGGGATCAAGCAGGAGCTCAGGGCGCGCCTGACGGAGCTCAATGCCGGCGGCCGCTTGCTGGAGGCGCAAAGGCTGGAGCAGCGCACCCTCTATGATCTCGAAATGATGGAAGCGAGCGGCTCCTGCGCCGGAATCGAGAATTACTCCCGGTATCTCACCGGGCGCAAGCCGGGCGAGCCGCCGCCGACCTTGTTCGAATATGTGCCGGATAACGCGCTGGTTTTTGTTGACGAGAGTCACGTCACCATCCCGCAGCTTGGCGGGATGTTCCGTGGCGACTTTCGCAGGAAAGCGACGCTTGCCGAGTACGGTTTTCGTCTGCCGTCGTGCATGGACAACCGCCCGCTGCGGTTCGAGGAATGGGATGCCATGCGTCCGCAGACCATGTGCGTCTCGGCCACCCCGGGCAGTTGGGAGATCGAGCAGGCACACGGCGTTTTCGCCGAGCAGGTGATCCGTCCCACCGGTCTCATCGACCCGCCTGTGGAGGTTCGTCCGGCGCGCACTCAGGTTGACGACCTTCTCGGCGAAGCCCGGCAGGTTGCGGCAGCGGGCTATCGCTCGCTCGTCACCGTACTGACCAAGCGCATGGCGGAGGATCTTACCGAATATCTGCACGAGCAGGGCATCCGGGTCCGCTACATGCACAGCGACATCGATACGCTGGAGCGCATCGAGATCATCCGGGATCTGCGCCTCGGGGCTTTCGACGTCCTGGTCGGCATCAACCTTTTGCGCGAAGGCCTCGACATTCCGGAATGTGCGCTCGTTGCCATCCTCGACGCGGACAAGGAAGGATTCCTGCGCAGCGAAACCTCCCTGGTGCAGACCATCGGGCGCGCCGCGCGCAACCTCGATGGTCGCGTGGTCCTCTACGCCGACACCGTCACCGGCTCGATGGAACGGGCGATTGCCGAAACCAACCGCCGGCGCGAGAAGCAGGAGGCGTTCAACGCCGCAAACGGGATCACGCCGGAAAGCGTGCGCAAAGGCATCGCCGACATTATGAACTCGGTCTACGAGCGCGACCACGTCCTGATCTCGACCGGAGACGAGGATTCGCTCGCGACCATCGGGCACAATTTCGAGGCCGTAATCTCGGATCTGGAAACGCGCATGCGCGCAGCGGCTGCCGACCTCGACTTTGAGGAAGCTGCCAGGCTGCGCGATGAGATCAAGCGCCTGCGTGCCACGGAGCTGGCCGTGATGGATGATCCCACGGTCAAACCAGGCGCGCCCTCGCGGGTCCGAGATGCGAGCTCCTCCGTGCGGGGCTCGGAGCGGAGGAGGGACGGGCGCGAAGGCCCGCGCAAACCCACGCTCGACGAGATGGGTCCCGGCCCGCAGAAGGAATCGAAGCCCTACAGGCCGGGCCCGCGCTCGACCACCGGCCGCCCCGGCATGCGCGGCGGCTGGCGCCCGCGCGGGCGTTAACTCAATCCGCCGCCGGGGGCGCCACTGCCGCATCCGGTTGGTGGCTTCGCGCGAGCGCCTTGGCCACAAACCCTGAGGCTTTCATCTCCTCCACGAAAGCGTGGAGATAACGCGGGACCGCGTCCCGCGCGGCCAGCCGGACCCGGGGCGTACCCATCGCCTGGCGGATTTCCATGAAGCGCCCCGGCATGATGCGCACCTTCGGATTGGTTTTGGCGAATTCGACCAGCGGCTGTTTCACTCCGGCCGCCGCTTCGAGCTTGTCGTTGAGGAGGAGATCAGTCCCGCTCTCGCCGCGTACGAGGGTCGCGTGCTTGAGCGTGCGGGTCAGATAGAGGTCGTAGGCAGAACCTTTATTCACCGCGATTCGCACGCCCTCACGGTCCACGTCCGCAACGGCCTGCAACGGCGAGTCCGCCGGCACCATGTAGACGCCCTCGATGATCACGTAGGGCGCGGTGAAGGAGATCTCGGCGGCGCGGACGGGCTCGATGGCGAGGAACGCTATGTCCCAGGCTCCGCTCTTGAGCGCATCGAAGACTTTCCCCGCAGCATCGAACGGAACGAGCTCGACCGGTACGGCCAGTCGCCGGCCCAGCTCCCGCGCCAAGTCTACGGTGACACCTCCGAGCTCTCCACTGGCTGCATCTTTCTGCGCCAGCACCATGTTGCCGAGATTGATGGCTGCGCGCAGCTTGCCGGTGGGAGCAAGATCCTTCACGACGTCGGCGGAAACCGTGCTCACTATGCTGCCTCCTTGTGGTGGGTCGCCGGCAAGCTGGGCACGCGCCGCGAAGCTCCCGGCAATGGCGATCACGACGGCGCAAACGGCCCCGTACATGGCATGCCTCCGTTGCAGACCTTCCTCGTACCGACAAACTGGGCGCTGGACAACATTGCGCCATCCAGCATGGGGGCGGGCGCAATTCGCCCGCGCCTATATCACTGGCGCTGGAATCGCAGCCTTGATCGTGTAGTCTATTGG
>DATBYX010000637.1:0-4892 GCA_036513475.1 Xanthobacteraceae bacterium
AGGCGAGATCGACTGGGCGAGCGTCGACAGTCTCATCGAGTTTTATCTGCAATGCGGAATCAGCGGGCTCACTATCCTCGGCATGATGGGCGAGGCGCAGAAGCTCAGCGACGAGGAATCGGCTGCGTTCACGCGTCACTATCTACGCCAGGTGAATGGTCGCGTGCCGGTCATCGTCGGCGTGTCCAACCCGGGCACGGCCAACCTCATCAAGCTCAGCCAGCTCGCGATGGACGCCGGAGCATGTGGCGTGATGATCGCGCCCTTGACCGGCCTCAAGACCGAAAACCAGATCGTCGCCTATTTCAACGAGGTGATCTCAGCGCTGGGAGAGAAAATTCCGGTGGTCTATCAGGATTACCCGCAGGCGACCCAAGCCGATATTTCCGTGCAGAGCTTTTTGCAGGTCATGGACGCCCAGCCCAGCGTCGTGATGTTCAAGCACGAAGATTGTCCCGGACTGAAGAAGCTCTCGCAGCTGCGCAAGGTGTGTGACGGCAAAACGCGCCGGTACATCAGCATTCTCGTCGGGAATGGTGGATTGTATGTCCCGCAGGAGCTTCACCGCGGCGCCGACGGCGTCATGACAGGCTTTGCCTATCCCGAGATGCTGGTGTCCGTTTGCGCGCTGTTTCGGGCAGGGCGAAACGACGAGGCCGAGGATCTGTTCGACGTATATCTCCCGCTGGTGCGCCATGAACAGCAGCCCGGGTTTGGCCTTGCCGTGCGCAAGGAGATCCTGCGCCGCCGCGGCGCCATCCGCTCGGCGGCGGTGCGCGCGCCCGGTCCGAAGCTCGACGCCGATGATATTGCCGAGCTCGATCGGCTCTTGGCTCGCCTGGAGAAGCAAGTGGTGCAGCGCGGCGGTGGCCGCCGCGTCGCGGTCGCTTAGGCACACAGCGCACCGGGGGAACGATATCAGCCCATTCGGTGGGGATGTTCGGCGCGGGCAGCCCCGGATGCGGCAGCTGCAGGCGCTTACCCCTGCACCAATCCCGGCGTATCGAGAATGACCTGGCGCACCGCCTCGTAATATCGCACGTAGCCGGTGCAGCGGCAAAGATGCTGGTCCAACGCCTCCGTGATGACCGCCTCCAGGTCCTTGCGTGCTGGCGGCGTGCGCTTGAGGCGATCGAGCAGGACGGTCGCTGCCGTCACAAAGCCCGGCGTGCAGTAGCCGCATTGGAACGCGAAATGCCCCATGAAGGCCCGCTGAACAGGGGTAAGTTTGAGGTTGCCGCTCGCGTCACGCGTGGCATGGCCTTCGATCGTCAGCACCGACTTGCCTGCGAAGGAATGGGCGCCGGCGATGCAGGTACGCTCTTCTTCGAGATGCCCATCCGGCGCCTGCACGATGACCGTGCAGGCACGGCAGATGCCATGGCCGCAGCCCAACCGCGGCCCGGCGAGGTTGAGGTGCTCGTTGAGAAAATCGAGCATCATCATGTCGGCCGGGACCTCGAGCGGTCCGACTCTTTCGCCGTTCACCGTGAGCGAGAGCGGATGGGTGGTCAGGCTCATTGCAGCGCCACGCGGATTTTGTCCGGCGTGATCGGCATCTCATAGAAACGCCGGCCAATGGCATGAGCAACCGCGTTTGCGATGGCCGGAATGATGGCGATGGTGACCACTTCTGCCATGCCTTTGGGCGGATCTTTCTCCGATCGCGGGGCCAGAATGTCGGCGGTCTGCTTCCAGACGGCGACGTCGGAAGCGCGCGGCAGGCGGTAGCGGTGCCAGTTCCATGTGCCATCGCCGGGCCCATCTTCGTAGAGCGGCAAATATTCGTGCAAGGCATGGCCGATGCCCATGGACAAGCCGCCCTGCAGCTGGCCTGAGACCAGCTGCGGAACGACCTGCGTGCCGCAGTCCAGAATCGAATGGTGCGACAGCAATTCCACATTGCCAGCCGACATCTCGACTGCGACTTCAACGACGTTTCCGATCGAGGACACGTAATTGAATCCAACGATGTTGCGCATCGGCGGATAGAAAACGTCCGCGCGCTCGATGAAATGAAAGCCGCCGGAGGTCATCAGGCGTCTGAGCTCGTTCGGGCCGCCCGACCCGTACTGCACCGACAAGGCGTCGACCTTGAGCCGTTCACGACCCACTGTCGGGATGTCGAACTCGGCCTCGGCCCATTGTGCCCGGCGCCGATTGAACACGTGCACTGAAACTCCCGTGATCAGACCCATCTCGTGCGCGGCCGCCGCGACCCGGGGGATCGGCAGCGGCGTGCGCCCGGAGGCGGCGAGCGCGCCCTTGACGACGCCAATGTCAGCGGGTGCCGGGGCCAGGCCTATGCCCTCCCGCTTCCACAGGGCGATCGCCGCGGGCTTAAGCCCGAAGGCAAGCAAGGCGCGCGCGGCTTCTCGCGTGGCATGCCCGACGAAGTACACCCCATTCGACGCGCTCATCCCAGCGGTGAACAACGGCGTCCAGCGGGGATTGGCCTTGCGCTCCGCCTCCTTCTCCGCCGGCATGGCATTCGGGTTGTTGTCGGAAACGAGCGGCATTTCGGGCCAGTCGAGGGCGCCGAAGGAGGCCCGCTCGGGAGTGCAGCCGAGAATATCCTTCACCATCACAGCCTGAGACGTCGTGAGACCGACGCCGATCTCATTCCCGATCTGTCGCAGGGAAAGGCGGCCTTGCGCATCGAACGCGAGCGTCGCCAGTGCTGCCTGGGCGAGGTTGCCGTAGCCGCGCTGGACGTGCGCAAAGCCGACCCCGTATTTCCGGCCGGGATTTTCCGCCTCGAACTTGAGCTTGCGCGCAGCGCGGTCTTTCCAGAGCGGATGCGACTGCGCCTTGAGCAACATCTCGTGGTTGCGAACTTGCGGCTCATCCTCGGCGACTTTCGTCCCGACGGTGCTGAGATTGCGCAAGCGCAGCTCGATCGGATCAATGCCTAGCGCTTCGGCAGCCTCGTCCACAAGGAGTTCGATGCCCATGATGGTCTGCAGCGACCCGTAACCGCGGGTCGATCCCGCCTCTACGGCGCGCGATGCCAGCGCAGCGAAGGAAAGGTCGCTTTTCGGCACGTGATAGATGGAAAGCGCCTGGGATGTTCCGGCCATTCCCACATTGGCTGAGACATTCGCTCGGCCGCCGCCATCCATCTTGAACTCGGCTTTGACGATGCGGAATTTACCGGATCGGCGGTCCGCCACCAATGTGTTGTCCATCCGAAAGGAATGCTGCTTCATTCCCATCTGGAACTGCTCGAAACGATCGTTCGCCAGGCGCACCGGACGGCGCTCGCCGTAAAGCCCCGCGAGAATGCAGAAATAGGGAAAGACGGACTGATCCTTGGTGCCGTAGCCAACGGTGTGTCCGATGCTGAAGTCGATCTGATCGACGCGGAAGTTGGTATGCGCCAGCATTTCCGCCGCGCCGGTCGCGCCTTCGTACGGAGATTGCGTTGAGACCAGCACGTGCAGGGTTGCGCTCGCTTGGTCGTACCAGACGTTCCCGTTGTCCGCTTCCATCGCGCACGCATCGATCGACTGCGAGAAATATTGCCGCTTGAGCACGACTGCATCTTCGTCCGCGCTTGCGATGTCCCGCTCGATCTCGAGCGCGGCGGCCATGCCCTTGGCGGGCGGAGGCCCGCCGCGATCGGCGGCGGGCCAGACTACCTTGTCGCCGTCGAACTTGCCGAAAATGGTGGCATCCAGGATCGGCGCATGGCGGCCTTCCGGATCCGGCTCGTCCGCTTGCACACGCACAAAACGCGCCGCGCCATAGTGCGGCGGCGGTTTCGGCCCGGTGACGGCACCGTACCGAACGGTCGTGGTATTGAAGCGGATACGGCGCTTGGCGGCATCGTAACGCGCAAAGTTGTGATAGATCAGCAGTGCTACCGGCTGGCCGAGCAGGCGCGCGGTCGTCCCCTTCGGCACCAGAAAGAAGTCTCCGTAGAAGCCTGGGCGATGCGGAGTGAGTCGGTCTCGCTGCAAATCTTCCGCCGTGACCAGTCGATCCGGTTGCAGCTCGTTTCCGAGCACCGCGAGATCGACGCCCTCGAATGTGCGATCAGCTGCCGCTGCGTGAATGAGAAAGGCGTGGCTCTGCTCCTTCGGCCAGCCTGGCAGATCGCGTGCGCGAAAATCACGCGAAAAGATCTTTTGGCCTGTGACTTTCGCGAGAGCATCGGTGCGCCAACGCAGTTTGCCGTCCGCATCGAACGCATCAGCGATGTGTTCCGCCGACGTGCCCGCTTGAACAGCATGGGCGTCCCGCCCGATCAGATTGATGCGAAAGGCAATGCCGGCCGCAATCCCGCTTTGCAGTAATTCTCGGCGTGTGACCGCCATGCGTTCCACCCCGGCTGAGGTATTTCAATCTGATTTGATGTTGGCCTTTTCCGCGATGATGCCGAATTGCGCGGCATCCCGCTTGATGCGCGCGTCGAGCTCGGCGGGGCTGGAAGGGATCGTCTCGACGCCGCCCGCGGCAAAGCGCTCCTTGATGTCAGGCATGTTGAGGGCCTTCACCACTTCGGCATTGAGCTGCGCGATAACCTGTTCGGGCGTTTCCTTTGGAGCAAGCAGAGCGGTCCAGGTGGAGGCATTGACGTCGGCTACGCCTTCCTCCTGCAGCGTAGGCCAGGCGGGACCGAATTTCGATCGCTTGGCTGACGCCACCGCCAGCGCGCGGACGCGACCGCCGGCCAGGAGCGGCTCCACTGAGGAGCTTGCCAGCATTCCAAGCGGAATCTCGCCTCCGGCGATCGCATTGGCTGCCGGCGCGCTCCCTTTGTACGGCACATGCTGAAACTTGGTTCCGGTACTGAGCCCCATCCACTCGATCACGACCTGATTGACGCTGCCCTGGCCGGGAGAGCCGACGGCTATCTGTCCTGGTTTCGATTTGGCTGCGGCAACCAC
>DATBYX010000638.1:0-10727 GCA_036513475.1 Xanthobacteraceae bacterium
GGAACAGCCCGCGCCGCTGCAACAGCGGCACGACCTCCGCGATGAACACGTCGAGCATCTCCGGCAGCACCGGTGGCATCAGGTTGAAGCCGTCGGCAACGCCGTCCTTCACCCAATCCTCCATGAGATCGGCCACCTGCTCCGGCGTGCCCTCGAAAGTGAAATGCCCCCGCGCGCCGGCGAGCTTGGCCAGCAACTGCCGCAGTGTCGGCTGCTGCTCACGCACGAAACCAACGATCACCTCGGTGCGGCTGCGCGAAGCCTCGACCGTCTGCGTGTCGGGAAAATCGGCCGGCGTCAGTTTCTTATCCAGCGCCAGATGCGAAAAATCGTGCCCCCCGAATCGCAGGGATAGCCGGTTGCGGCCCACCTCGGGGTCCGACAGCGCGTTGAGCTCTTCAGAGAAATGGCGCGCCTCGGCTTCGGTGGAGCCGATGATCGGGCTCAATCCGGGCAGCACGATCACGTCCGCAGGATTGCGGCCGACTTTCGCCACCAGCGCTTTCAGGTCGCCATAGAACGCTTTTGCCGTCGATTTCTCCAGGTGCGCGGTGAACACGGCCTCGGCGTGGCGGGCGGCGAACTGTTTGCCGGTATCCGAGGAGCCGGCCTGAACAAACACCGGCCGGCCCTGCGGGGATCGTGGCAGGTTCAACGGACCCTTCACCTTATAGTAGGCGCCGGCGTGACTGATCGATCTCACCCTGCGCCGGTCGGCGTACCGACCGCTGGCGCGGTCGTCCAGCACCGCGTCATCGGCCCAGCTATCCCACAAGGCCTTGACCACGGTCATGTACTCTTCGGCGCGCACGTAGCGCTCGGCATGGCTGACCTCGCCGATGCCGCCAAAGTTCTCGGCGGCCTGTGGCGACCACGTCGTGACGATATTCCAGCCGATACGTCCGCGGCTGATGTGATCCAGCGAGCAGAATTGCCGCGCCAGGTTATAGGGCTCGGTATACGTGGTCGAAGCAGTGGCGATCAGCCCGATGCGCTTGGTCACCATGGCAAGCGACGCCAAGGTCGTGATCGGTTCGAGCCAATTGAACGGCGTGGTCTGCACGTCGTTCCACAGGCCCAGAACGTCGGCGAGAAAGATCGAGTCGAATAGCCCGGCCTCGGCCTTCTGCGCCATCTCCACTGTGTAGTCGATATCGGTGAGAGGCAGCGGCGATGATTTCGGATGCCGCCACGCCGCCTCGTGATGACCGCGGCTCTGAATGAAGAGATTGATATGCATGGGCTGCGGCATGAGAGCGGCTATCATAGCACGTTCCCATCAGGTGAGATCGGCGCGAGCAACAAGGCGGTCTGCTCGCCCTCCTCGGTCTCTGCTGGCTGCTCCGCAAGCGCGCTGAGGGATCCGGCGTTACGCTTGGCCCTTGGTCTCGAACAACGCGGCCTGCAGCGCCTCTGCGGCGGGCTTGCCCGCCCAGACCACAAACTGGAAGGCCGGGAAGTGCCGTTCACAGGCATCGAGCGCGGTACCGAGCAGGGTTTCGCACTGCCGGGCGGTGGCATCCACTCCGCCGGCGAGAACGAGCGCATGCCGGTACATGACGAGACCTTCCTGGGGCCAGAGATCGAAATGGCCGACCCACATCTGCTCATTGATGAGGGAAATGAGCTGCTGCACTTCCGCGCGGCACCGGTCCGGCACCTTCAGCTCGAAAGCACAGGCCAGATGCAGCGCCTCGATGTCGAACATCCAGGTATAGGAGAGCTGGTAATCCGACCATTTACCCGTGACCAGGAGGGTGATCTCCTCATCGCTGGCACGTTCGAACGACCAGCCGTTGCTCGACGCCACCCGCTCCACGACCTCAAGCGGGTTGACCCGTTGCTCGTCGGAAATCTCGATAAGTGTCATCGCCGTATCCATCCTGCCGCTGGGATGCGAATGCGGACCTCGACCGCACACCTGACAGTCTCGACGCCGTCCCCACGAGAGGCATTGGCTGCTCCGGGGCGAATCACTTGCCGAGTCGAATATAAGCCCTTGATTCCAGCGGCTAAAGCGCATTAGGGCGGCCTTGAGGTTAACGATTGGTGGATATCTCGCCGCTTGGACTCGTTCTCCACAGGTTCTGATGCCGGAGGACAGATGAAGAGGACGGAGAGAGCAGCCGACGGGGATCGTCTCTGCTCTATCGTCCGTCGTCCGACCTCAATCGAACAGGCTGGAGACTGATTCCTCCGCCGCCGTGCGGCCGATCGCTTCCCCGATCAGGCTCGCCACCGAGAGCACGCGGATGTTGTGCGCGACCCGCACCGCCTGGGTCGGCTGGATCGAATCTGTGATAACGAGCTCCTTGAGACGGGATGCGGTAATGCGCGCCACGGCGCCCCCGGAGAGCACCCCATGGGTAATATAGCCGTAGACCGCGTTCGCGCCCTTATCGAGGAGCGCATCGGCCGCGTTGATCACGGTCCCTCCGGAATCGATGATGTCGTCGACCAGGATGCAGGTATAGCCCTCGACTTCGCCGATCACGTTCATGACCTCGGACTCGCCCGCCCGCTCGCGGCGCTTGTCCACGATCGCAAGGGGAGCATTGATGCGTTTGGCAAGCCCGCGGGCGCGGCCAACGCCCCCCACGTCGGGAGAAACCACCATCACCTCGGCGACCTCAAAGCGCTCCTTGATGTCGCGCACCATCATGGGCGCGGCATAGAGGTTGTCGGTCGGGATATCGAAGAAGCCTTGAATCTGTCCGGCGTGGAGATCGAGAGTCATCACGCGGTCGGCGCCCGCGCGGGTGATGAGGTTGGCAACCAGCTTGGCCGAGATCGGCGTGCGCGGCCCCGGTTTGCGATCCTGGCGGGCATAGCCGAAATACGGGATCACGGCCGTGACGCGACGCCCCGACGCGCGGCGGAGCGCATCGATGATGATGAGCAGCTCCATCAGATGGTCGTTGGTGGGATACGACGTGGACTGCAGGACGAAAACATCGCTGCCGCGCACGTTCTCCTGGATCTCGACGAAAATCTCCATGTCCGCAAAGCGGCGAACCACAGCCTTGGTAAGCGGGGTTGCAAGGTAGGCGGCGATGGCGTCCGCCAGCGCGGGATTGGAGTTGCCGGCCACGAGCTTGATGGCCCCATTATTTGGCCGCATCGCGGTCTCCCCAGCGCGTTACGCGCCCTGATACAAGCCGTTGGCGCCGCTGGCAATATGAGGCTGTGGAGCAGTGCTCTCGCTCAGCGCGCGAGCGCGATGGCGCTGATATGCCGACCGTAGTCGCTCTCTTTGCGATGCGTGGAGCGCCGATAGCTGAAGAATCGCGCCGGATCGCAATAGGTGCAGTGACCGGTGTCCTCGATGTGGCGAATGCCGGCGGCGGCAAGGCGCGCCGCGATATAGCCCGGGAGGTCGAAGTGCGCGTGGCCGTTGCGCGCTGCTGTCGCAAAGAACCGCGCATTGGCCGGGTCTCGCCGGGTAAAGTCCGCCACGAATTCCGGGCCCACTTCGTAGCTTTGCTGGCCGATCATCGGTCCCAGCGCCGCGACGACGCGCTCGCGGTCCGCGCCATGGCGCTCCATGGCCGCAATGGTTGCTTCGATCACGCCGCCCGCGGCACCGCGCCAACCCGCATGCGCCGCCGCGATAACGCCCGCCCTCTCGTCCGCAAGCAGGATCGGTCCGCAATCGGCAGTGGTGACCGCAATCGCGAGACCGCGCTCGGCGGTGACGAGGGCATCGGCGCGGGGGCGGCGGTCCGGCGTCCACGGAGCGGCAACGACCGCCACATCCGGTGAATGGACTTGGTAGGCGGTCAGCAAGCGATCGGGGTGGACGCCGACGCCGCCTGCCATGCGGGCGCGGTTCTCGGCGACGCGGTGGGGATGGTCGTGGGAGCCGACGCCGCCATTGAGGCTCGCATAGATGCCCTCTGACACACCCCCTTCGCGCGTAAAGAAGGCATGGCTGATCCCGCTCAGCGCGGCGAGTGAGGCGGCCTGAAGCTTGGGGGTCATCACGGCTGGAATCCCGGCAGAGCACCGACTTTCGGACTGGAAAACGCAATCGCCTTGATCAGCCTGCCCATGCCGATGCGACCCTCGTTGGTGAGCCGCTCCAAGGCCGCATCGATGGCCACGGCATCCTCCGTCGGCACACTTGCCTTGAGCACGGCCGCCCGTTGTCTGATCCCGAGCCGGCGCAGGAAAGTGGCCTGTGTTACCGGTCCGTGCACACGCGCACCCATTGCCTCGGCTCCCTGCGCCAGGGCGTGAAAATCAACATGCGCGGTGACATCCGCAAGTCCGGGCGCTTCAAGCGGATCGGCATAATCGTGTCCTCTCACGGCCTGCAGCGTGTCCCCGATCGCCGGCTTGACATGACCGTAGTCGAGAATGAGGGCAACGCCTCCCGATTTCACCACCCGCCGTCCGATCTCCAGCGCGAGGTTGTCGCTGCGCCACTCGAAAATCTGACCAACCTTTGCAGTGCGCAAAGGGGCGGGGAGAAATTCCTCGAACAGCGGCATGGGATCGCCGTGGATGCTGAAATGCAGCCTGCCATCCTCGCGCAGCTTCACCACCCGCTCGTGCCAACCGTCGGCGCACATGACGGCCTGGTGGATGGGAAGCGCATCCACAAATTCGTTGGCCAGAATGACAAGCGGCCCGTCCGGCACGTCTTCGAGGGAAGGATGCCATGACACCGGCACGTCCGTCGCAATGAGGGCCTGCCGTTGCACGCGCTCCAACGCAGGGCTCACCTCGACCATGTGCAGCACGATGGCAGCACGGAATGCGGGCACGACCTTGGTCGCCCGCAGCACGTCGAGCATCATGGTGCCATGCCCTGGTCCAAGCTCCACCAGCCGCACGTTTTCCGGCGATTCCATGGCGCGCCAAGTCGCGGCCGCCCACAGCCCAAGCAGTTCGCCGAACATCTGGCTGATCTCCGGTGCGGTAATGAAATCACCACCACTGCCAATCGGCGCGCGGCTGACATAGTAGCCGTGCTCGGGATGGGTGAGACAGAGCGTCATGTATTGGGCGACAGACAAGGACCCGACGCTTTCAATGCGCCGCCGGATCTCCGCCTTAAGCGGCGCCGTGTCAGGCGCCCTCACGGCTGTTGCGCGGCCTTGCGCCGTGCCGTAACCAGCATCAGGACCAGTCCGGCCAGGATGAGCGGCAGCGACAGCAGCATTCCCATCGTGACGCCGCCCCAGAGAAATCCCAGTTGCACATCGGGCTCGCGGAAGAATTCCCCGATCGTGCGGGCAATCCCGTAGCCGAAAGCGAAGGCGCCGATGATGAAGCCGGGGCGCTGCAGCGCGCCACGGCGGATCAACACGGTGAGTACGACGAACAGCAGCAATCCCTCGAGCAGCGCTTCATAGAGCTGGCTCGGGTGGCGCGGCTGGGGTCCCCCACTCGGGAAGACCATGGCCCAAGGCACGTCGGTGGGCCTGCCCCACAGCTCGCCGTTGATGAAATTGGCGAGCCGACCAAGAAAGATGCCGATCGTCGCCGCCGCGCAGGTCAAATCTCCAAGCGACAGGATGGGTATGCCGCGATGGCGCGCGAACAGCACGACTGCAAGCACGCAGCCGAGGAAGCCGCCATGGAAGGACATGCCGCCGTTCCACAACTCGATTATCTCTAGGGGGTGCTGCGCGAAATACTGCGGATTGTAGAACAGCACATAACCGATGCGGCCGCCCAGGATGATGCCGAGCGTGACCCAGAGCACGAAGTCGTCAAAGTCGGCAGGGGTCATTGGCGGCACCCCGGCCCAAAGCGTCTCGTGCTTGATCACGGTGCGGGCATAGAACCAACCCAGCAGGATGCCTACGATATAGGCGAGCGCGTACCAGCGAATGGCGAACGGCCCGAAGCTGATGAGCACAGGGTCGAAGGCGGGAAAGGGAATGACATAAAGAGACATCGGCGATTCCCAGCGCGGCGCAAGGGTGATGCAGGCAGCCCCGCGCAGAAGTCAAGCTGGGCGACGCGCCTCGTTCCGCAGGATGTGGCCCTGGGTCGCGGCTGTCGTTTCACACGCAGTCAAGCATGCGCAGACTGCGTAAACTTGCCTGAGCGCGAAAACGCCCTCAATGCACTCGGCCGGGACACGAAAAATCTTTTGTGTCCCGGGCGAGCAAGCGCGGGCTCGATCACGCGAGCGTAGATTCGGGACCCAGGGGGGCACATGATCGAACAAGCCGTCTGCACCTTGTGACCATCAGCGACCATCCCCATTATCCTTGCGCAGTCGGGCCGAGCAGGAGCGCGAAGCATGCCCCAGACCACCAATCGCTTCTTGGACGAGATCGCGCGGCTGATGAACGATGCCGCGGGCGTCGCCACGGGAGTGCGGCGGGAGTTCGACACGCTCTTGCGCACCCAGGCGGACCGCGTGCTGCGCGAGCTCGATGTGGTCAAGCGCGAGGAGTTCGAGGCGGTCAAGGAGATGGCGCGAATGGCACGCGAGGAGAATGAGGCCTTGAAGGCGCGCATCGCCGCCGTCGAAGCCAGACTGGGCTCGGCGGGTACGCCCTGAACACTTGGTGCTCAAAGCGCTCCCGCGGGTTTTGCGCGGGAGCACGTTTCTTGAACCTCGGCGTCCCTGTCGTTATAACCGCGCCCGAACACCGAGGGATTTGCGTCATGGCGACCATCAGGCAAATGAAGGCGACCGCGCGTGCGCACGCCGGCAAGGGCGCGTCGCGCGCAGAGCGGCGTGCGGGCCGGGTGCCGGGCGTGATTTACGGCGGCGCGGAGCCGCCGCTCAACGTCTCGGTCGATCATGCCGAGCTCAAGCAGCGCATTTATGCAGGCCGGTTTCTCACGACCTTGTGCGAGCTTGATGTCGATGGGGTCAAGCAGCGGGTGATCCCGCGCGACTTTCAGCTCGACCCGGTTCACGATGCGCCAGTGCATGTGGATTTCCTGCGCCTGGCCGAAGGGGCGCAACTGCGCGTGCGCATCCCGGTGCATGTGATGAATGCGGACCAGGCACCCGGGGTGAAACGTGGCGGCGCCGTCAATATCGTGACCCACACGGTCGAGGTCGTGTGCCCGGCCGATGCCATTCCCGCAGCAATCGATGTCGATATTTCCGGACTGGAGATCAACTACTCCAAGCACCTCGACGAGGTTGCGCTCCCGCCGGACATACGCGTGGTGGGCAGGCTGGACCAGACACTCGTTACCATTGTGCCTCCGTCCGGTTACGCCGAAGAGATCAAGGCGGCTGCGGAAGCCGCAGCTGCTGCCGCAGCGGCGGCTGCGACCGCGGCGGCTGCTCCTGCCGAAGGCGCGGCCCCCGGCGCCACGCCGGCTGCGGCTCCGGCTGGAGGTGCTGCTGCCGCTCAGCCCGAGAAAAAGTGAGTATTTTTCGTCCAAGTCGCTGTAGCCCCAGCTCTTTTCGGATGCTGCGCGGCGCGGGATAATAGGCGCCGCCATGCTGCTCCTGGTCGGGCTCGGCAATCCCGGTTCGCGGTATGCCGGCAACCGGCACAATATCGGCTTCATGGTGGTGGATGCGATTTCCAAGCGCCATGGCATCGGGCCCTGGCGGCGGCGGTTTCAGGGCGTGGCGGCTGAAGGGTCATTGGGGGGCACGCGGGCGCTGTTGCTTCTACCCGGCACCTATATGAACGACTCCGGTCGCTCGGTTGCAGAGGCCGCGCATTTCTACAAACTCGGACTTTCAGACATCGTGGTGTTCCACGATGAGATCGATCTCGCGCCCGGGAAGGTACGGGTAAAGACCGGCGGAGGAATAGCGGGTCACAACGGGCTACGCTCGATCTCGGCGCATGTGGGCAACGACTATCGCCGCGTGCGCATCGGGGTCGGCCATCCCGGGGTGAAGGATCTCGTGCACGCTTACGTGCTCAGCGACTTTGCCAAGGACGAGCGGCCATGGGTCGAGGCTCTGTGCGGCGTCATCGCGGACACCGTCGATCTCCTGGGCAAAGGACAGGATGCAAGCTTTCAGAACAGGGTGCATCTCGCCATGCGGGCCAAAGGTTTTTTCGATGCAAAAGAGCCGGATGCATCGGGCGAGCAGCCTAGAGCAGGATGACTTTTCTTCGAATCGTCATCCCGCTCTGGGTCTTTGGTTGCGCATGTCCTTTTCGCAAAACCGGTTCCACCCTCGGGTCAAGCCCGAGGGCAGGCTTTTGCGGGACATGCGCTATCGCATGAGCGTGGATCGGGAAGAGACGTTTCATGGGGTTCAAGTGCGGCATTCTCGGCCTCTCCAACGTGGGCAAATCGACCCTGTTCAACGCGCTGACGGCGACTGCGGCGGCGCAGGCGTCGAGTTACCCCTTCAGCACCATCGAGCCCAACATCGGAGAGGTCATGGTGCCCGATCCCCGGCTGGATGTGCTCGCCAAGCTCGCGAAGTCGGCCAAGATCAAGCCGACGCGGCTGACTTTCGTTGACATTGCCGGCCTGGTCAGCGGGGCATCTCGAGGCGAGGGGTTAGGCAATCAGTTCCTGGCGCATGTGCGTGAGGTGGATGCCATTGCCCACGTCGTGCGCTGTTTCGAGGACACGGAAGTCGCGCACGTGTCCGGCGCGATCCATCCGATTGCCGACATTGAAACGATCGAGACCGAGCTGATGCTCGCCGATCTGGACAGCCTCGAGCGCCGCCTCGACGGGCTCGGCAAGAAGGCAAAGGGAAGCGATCGCGACGCCGCCGAGGCCAAGCAGACGCTCGATCTCGTGCAACGCGCTCTTGCGCTGTTGCGTGAGGGCAAACCTGCCCGCTTGGTCGAGCGCAAGCCGGAGGAGGAAAAAGTGTTTCACATGCTCGGGCTGCTGACCTCGATCCCGGTGCTTTATGTCTGCAACGTGAACGAGGGCTCGGCCGCGGGCGGCAACGATTTTTCCCGCACGGTGGAGTCGCGCGCGCGGCAGGAAGGGGCCGCATGCGTCATCATCTCAGCCAAGATCGAGGCTGAGATCGCGGTTTTGCCCGCGCATGAGCGCAACGAATATCTGGGCGCGCTCGGTCTCGAGGAGCCCGGTCTCAACCGGCTCATTCGCGCCGGTTACGAGCTTCTCGATCTGGTCACCTATTTCACCGCCGGACCAAAGGAGGCGGCGGCCTGGACGATCACGCGGGGGACCAAGGCGCCGCAGGCCGCAGCAGTGATCCACTCCGATTTCGAGCGGGGCTTCATTCGCGCCGAGACCATCGGGTACGAGGACTATGTCACCTTCGGTGGCGAGAGCGGGGCACGCGATGCAGGCAAGATGCGGCTCGAAGGAAAATCGTACGTGGTCGCCGACGGCGACGTCATGCATTTCAGATTCGCAACGTAGCATAATCGGAGGACAGACGGCCGACGATGGTAGACGGACAAGCGAGATTATCTGTCGTTCGTCTACTGTCGCCTGTTGTCTGTATCTGTCATTACATCCGTTCCTCGCTGCCGAATGGCGCCGAGATGCTCATTGATGCGAAACATGATCAAAAAGAATTCGGCGAGGATGCGGGAGAATATGACCCCGATCACCAGGCCAATGAGGCTGCCCAGGATCCAGAACAGGCTGGCAAGCGGATGCAGCGACATGAGCGCGAGACCGGATATGATGCCGGAAAGCGCGAACAAAACCGACATCCCGACCGCGAGCCAGTAAAAAATCTTGATGATCGACGGCGTGATGAACCGCTCCCACTGAAGCAAATCCCGATAATCGAGCATCAGATCCTCCTCACGGCGAACGCGTTATCGATTTGAGCGGTGCCTGTGCATGGCGGCGGAGCGGGATCGTTTTATGGAGGCCGATGGACACTGCACCGGAGGCGATGAATGGTCAATCGAGCTCAGCGCAGGCCTGCGGGCCTTGCGCTGACCGCGTGCACCGCGGCTAAGCGTTCGTCGCATACCCGCTCGACTGATTGGAACCATTGGCATCGGGCTTTCGTTCTCTGGGGGCGGAAGCTGCGGCCGCAACTCGCTTACCGTCGCGTTCGGCAGAGGAGGGAGGAAAAGCATGAGAGCCAGGGTTCTTGCGGCACTTGCGGCAACGGCCATGCTGTCATTGGCGCCCCTGCCCACAACTAATGCAGCGGTGAATACGGTTCGGACCGCGCAGCTCGATCTCAATCTACGCCGGACACCCCAACCCACGCCAAATGTTGTTATCGAGGAGCCGCGCCCACCCAGCGTGACAATCGAGACGGAAGGGCGGGCCGGAGATCGGAATTGCCATTCCACGATCGCATCCGAGCGGAGCGATCAGGCCAAAGTCATCGATCCCGAACGGGTCTGCGATCCTGAATGATCATTCATTGTGCAATATAGCCTGACTTCGACAGGGTTGTTTCGGACCGCTTTGCCGAGCGTTTCCCTTCACGACGACTGTATGCCGATACCGCATTCCCGGTTTCCTCTGTCTCCTGATGTTGTATCCGTGGCGGCTGTTCGAAAATCGAGTGTTGCGTGCCGGTGACAAGAATGAGCTACCATAATCGTTGTCGCTACTCTTCTTTCTCTTGAATGTTTGAAGCGGAGGCTTACTATCGATCTCGGCACCGAGGGAACGCTGACGCCGTACCTGGCGTTTTGTTTTCCGCGTATCCCACGGGCAAAGGAGCAAACCATGATTATGCATCTTCGTCCTGCATGTCTTGCACTGGCTCTGGCCGTCACGGCCGGACCGGCTTGTGCGCAGACATGGGTCTACGAGCCTGATGTCGGCGCGCGGGTGGTGTACCAGCCGCGAGTCTACCAGGAGCG
>DATBYX010000639.1:0-2354 GCA_036513475.1 Xanthobacteraceae bacterium
GGGATGCCCGCCGAATGTGTGGACCACCACGGGCAATCTGCTCACGCCGGTCAGCTTGGTCGATACCTCGCAATTGCCCGGCGGAACGTTCTACGACACCTGGGCGGCTGCACAGACACGATACAGCGGTCAGATTGTGACGGACATTTTTCTTGTGAGCGACAATGGACCGGCAGGAAGCCAAACGGTTCTGATCGACAACACCGATGTGAGTGGGACCTCCTACGATTACGAGTTCACGAGCAAGAGCGACTGCAAGGATGGGGGATGGAAGAACTTCACTCTCCCACCGGGTCCGTTCAAAAACCAGGGACAATGCGTGAGCTATTTCGCTCATCAGAAGTGGAGTGGACCCCGAAAGTGAGACATGGAAAATGGGGGCAGTTCTCTAGGAGGAGAACTGGATGCCCAAGAAAGCGCGTATCTTCAGCCGTGAGTTCAAGGTTTCGGTAATCCGCCGGATGCTGGCGGGCGAGAACGTGAGCGCGATCGCGCGGGAGCTGCGGGTCCGTCGGAAGGACCTGTATGTTTGGCGGGACCGGTTCCGGGCGGGCGGGGCTGAGGCTCTGCGCGGGCGGGGTCGGCCGCCGAAGAGGCTGGCGACGGCGCCGCCATCGGCGGCGGATGTGGCGGTGGCCCAGCGGCGGATCGTTGAGTTGGAGCGCAAGATCGGGCAGCAGCAGCTGGAGCTCGATTTTTTTCAGCGAGCCTTGCGGCAAGTCAGCGGGCAGCGCCGGCCGAGCGACGGGTCTGGCGCCATGCCGTCTACGCGCTCATCGAAGCGATGACGACACCGCTGCCGCAAGGCGGGTTGCCGGTCGAGCGCCTGTGCGCGCTGGCCGGGGTGAGCCGCGCCGGCTACTACCGCCGCTGGCGGGAAGCCGCGCCGCGCCGGGAGGAAACCGCGGTGCGCGACGCGATCCAGCGGCTGGCGCTGGCGCATCGCCATTACGGTTACCGGCGGATCGCCGCGCAGCTCCGCCGCGAGGGGATGGCGGTCAACCGCAAGCGGGTGCTGCGGCTGATGCGCGAGGACAACCTGCTGTGCCTGCGCAAGCGGCCGTTCGTCCCGGTGACGACGGTTTCTCGGCATGGCTGGCGTGTCGTGCCGAACCTTGCGCGCGGCCTGCAGCCGACCGGTCTCGACCAGCTCTGGGTCGCCGACATCACCTATGTCCGATTGGCCGAAACCTTCGCTTATCTTGCCGTGGTCATCGATGCCTTCAGCCGTCGCGTCCTCGGCTGGGCGCTGGAGACGCATCTCGATGTCAGCCTCGCCCTGGCCGCCCTCGACATGGCGTTGGCGGCACGCCGCCCGGCGCCCGACAGTCTGATCCACCACTCCGATCGCGGCGTGCAATACGCCTGCGAGGACTACACCGCCAAACTGGCGGCGCACTGCATCCAGCCGAGCATGAGCCGCGTCGGCAACCCCTACGACAACGCCAAAGCGGAGAGCTTCATGAAAACTCTCAAACACGAGGAAGTCGACGGGCGCGACTATCGCGACGTCGCCACGGCGCGAGGGTCCATCGCTCCCTTCCTCGAGGAGGTCTACAACCGGCAGCGCCTGCATTCCGCCCTCGGCTATCGATCCCCCGTCGAGTTCGAAGCAAGCTTGCTGCCTTTGCGCCTGGCTCAGCCTCCGGCGCCCGACGCGATCGCACCAGCCCCATGACTGCCAACCGGCCTACAAACCCCCGCCCCCGGACCCCCGCCCCCCGCGGCTCGCCCCCGTGGGTCCACAGGGACCTCCCGCGCTGCGCTCCGCCAGCCTCATGGAGGGCGCTCCGCTCCGCGCGGGCCCCTCCTATGGACTACGTGGACGACCCGCTCCTACCGCAATCACCTGTCCCCATTTCTCTGTCTCAGCACAAGGGTGCATCCCAATCCTAACAGGGAATTTTTTGCGGCCTTGCAGGGAATTAAATCGGGCTATCAGGGAAGTTTCCGCCGTGATCAGGGAATCCGCTTTCGTCCGCTATTTGGCATTCGCTCCTGGTGACAAATCCGATCTCGCTCGTCGAACTCGTCGACGCGAACGATCGGCGTTCCGGGGTGGCATCGGTCGCGTCGCGCGCCGCCAGCTGAACCGAGCTTCACCGTAGCCGGGGGACCGAGGGTTCGAATCCACCTCCCTCCAGCGCGGAGTCATGTCTGAGTTGTGCATTCCTTGAGAGCTAGCGAAAAGGCCGGGCCGCCTCGGACCCGAGGCGTCGCCCGCAACCGCGCTGCGCCGCGAATACGGCGACCGCGCCGCACGACTGCGATGATCGCATAATCCGCTCTCGCGAGTAGTGGCTGGCCCTTTTCCATTTGGGGGATCGCCGCAGCCAGGCCCGCAGACCCAATTC
>DATBYX010000640.1:0-2252 GCA_036513475.1 Xanthobacteraceae bacterium
GGAAATATCCGCGCCTTGCAGAAGGTGTACCGGGCCGTGGAGCGTTACTGGCGAAAGATGCTGTGCAGTCGTAGCTGGGCCGGTTGCCACCTGACCTGGGAGGTGTTCAACCAGATCAAAGAACGGACCCCGTTACTGCGACCTAAACTGTATCTCCCGTATCGAGAGTTGCAGGCTCTCGCAGTGCTGTAAATCAACCTCCGAAGAGCGTAGTGCGGGAGATCCGCACGCTACGTTCTGTGGGAACCGGGGGCGGGTGACCGCCTCCGGTGACCCGGTGGGCGCTCAGTAATGAGCGTCCCTTGTACGTTGCGGCTTGATCGGCGGGCAGCAATATCTCGCTGATCAGCAAGGAAAGCGGCGAGCCTCAGGCGTCCCTACGGTCAACGAACCAGTGCGGTAGATTTGGCCCCGCTTCTCCAAGCTCCGCTGTTCATGCCGAACGGTATCCAGGGACGCGGCATGCCGCTGATCCCGCGTACAAGGTCGTCCGACGCGGAGCTTTGCCGTACTCGTCAACTATAATGGTAGCAAAATGAGTGATTCCATACTCGGAATCGACGTGTCCAAGGAGACCTTGGACGCCTACTGTGCAAGAGGCCAGAGGAAACAGGGCAGGAGCTTCGCAAACAGTCCCGATGGCTGGAAGCTGGTGCGAGCCTGGCTCAAGGCTATGGGCAGCAAACAAGCCCATGTCTGCATGGAGGCGACCGGCCGTCACAGCCTCGGCGTGGCGCTGGCACTGCACGAGGCGGGCCACGTCGTCAGCGTCGTCAATCCGGCACAGATCCGTGACTTCGCCCGCACCAAGCTCGGTCGCAACAAGACCGACAAGGTCGATGCCGCCCTGATTTGCGAATACGCCGAGTTGTTCAAACCGGAACCATGGACACCGCCGTCGCCGGCGATGCGGCGGCTGTGCGAACTGCAGACCATGCGCGCCGGCATTATCCGGAGCCGGGCAGAGTGGAAGAATCGCATCGGCAGCGGTCTCGGTGACAGCACCGCGACCAAGCTGGCCGCCGCGACGATTGACCATTTCACCAGCCAACTCGAGGCGATCGACAGGGCCATTGGCGAGACTATCGAGCAGGACGCCGAACTGCGCGGCAGATGCGACCTGCTGCTCAGCGTCATCGGTGTCGGCGAGACGCTGGCCGCCTCGCTGATGGCGGAGATGCCGGAGCCAGGGGTTCTGCGTCGAAGCGGCGAGATGGTCGCCTATGCGGGGCTCAACCCCAGCCACCACAGGTCGGGGACCTCGATCGACCGCCCGACGCGCATCTCCAAGATCGGCAATGCCACGCTGCGGTCGTCGCTCTACATGCCAGCGCTGTCCGCGATGCGTTTCAATCCTGCCGTCGCGATCCTCGTTGCGCGCCTGAAGAGCGCGGGTCGCCTTAAGCCCAAGCAGATCGTTGTGGCCGCCATGCGCAAACTACTGGTCCTCTGCTTCGGCGTGCTGAAGACAGGCAAGCGGTTTGATCTGGCCATCGCCATGCCAGCCTGAGCCTCCGGTAAGTTTCCTATTCCGTTGTTCGATGGGGCCGATCATCTGCCGTCCCTGAGGTCGGCGCGCGCACCGGAGGTTAAGGAGGGCCGAAGGCCCGCGTTCAATAGCGCGCCACAAATCAACCATACCTTGGTGAGACTGAAAGGACCATTCCTTGGAGCCGACCTGCATCCCGGATCGCCGGGAGCGCAGGGCACGTCAAAGGCGCGAAGCGGGACCGGAGCCACGCGCAGCGAAGCGAGCATGGCGAGGACCCACCCTTTGACGCGCCCGAGCACCCGGCGAAAATTGCCCAGCGGGCGGGTCGCATCTGATCAGGTCCAGCTACCGCTTCTGACGACCTATACAGCGTGCGGCAAGCGGAAGCGCGATGCCCATCAAAAAACCCGCACCCGACGCCATTAAAAAGCGTGATCACGCTCAGAGCGTGCCGGCATGCTCACCCAGATCGAAGGTTATTTTAGGGCTGGACAACCAACACGGTATCTACCGCGATACGCCGAGCAAGCCTCGAAAAGGACGATGTGCAGGCCGACCCGGTGACCCTTCCGGGGAAGGCTGACACGGCTGGGTGAGATGAGCGAAGAGTACGCCCAGCCGCTGCACCGGGGTAGTGGCGGCAGCATGTACACAAGGAAAGCGCACGCAACACGGGAAACCCCAACGCGTGATCAGGGATGATCAACCAGACGCCCGTGAGGGACGGTCTGGGCGTGCTGGGGTGGCGGAGAGGTTCGCA
>DATBYX010000641.1:0-13171 GCA_036513475.1 Xanthobacteraceae bacterium
ATGCCTGAGAAATCGACGTTGCCGCCGCCGCTATCCACGAATCTCTCATAGACGGCGGCTGCCCCCGCACCAAGCGGAGTCGTGGCGCGTGTTGCGCGCGCGGCGGCCTGCGCCAGGTTCAAATCCTTGAGCATCATGGCCGCGGCAAATCCGGCTTTGTAATCACGATTGGCCGGCGAGCTCGGAACCGGTCCAGGCACCGGACAATAGCTTGTCATCGACCAACATTGGCCCGATGACTTCGACGAGATATCGAACAGCTTCTGCGCGTCGAGCCCGAGCTTTTCCGCGAGGAGGAAGGCCTCGCAGACCACGATCATCGAGGCGCCCAGGATCATGTTGTTGCAAATCTTGGCCGCCTGGCCGTTTCCAGGCCCGCCGGCATGCACGATCGTCTTGCCCATCTTTTCAAGTACCGGATATGCACGTTCGAACGCATCTGCAAAACCGCCGACCATGAACGTCAGCGAGGCTGCTTGCGCACCCGCGACCCCGCCCGAGACCGGGGCATCGATCATTGCCAATCCCTTTTCGTCAGCGGCCTGCGCCACTTCGCGCGCGGTCTCGACATCAATCGTTGAGGATTCGATCAACAAGGCATCGGCAGCTACAGTCTCGATCACTCCCTGCTCGCCCAGATAAACCTGTCGTACCTGCTCGCCCGCCGGCAGCATGGTGATCACCACCTCGGCGCCACGGCATGCTTCTGGCACCGAATTCGCCCGTGTACCGCCGCCGGCAACCAGCGGCTCCGAAGCATATTCGCTGAGATCAAATCCGCAGACGGTGTGCCCGGCCTTGACCAGATTCTGTGCCATCGGCAGGCCCATGTTGCCGAGACCGATAAAGCCGATTGTTGCCATTACCGTTTCTCGCCCATTGCTGACCGGAGTTGCGTTACTCCGGCTGTTCGCGCGCAGCCATCACGACCAGCCACACATATGTGCCGAGCAGGCTGAGCTCGAACACGACAGCCAATATGTTCCCGCCAAAGATCTGGGGGAATAAGACCTCCACCGCGGCCATCGAAATGACGGACGTGAGCCACACCACGGCGCCCCATGGGGCCGCCAGCCACAGGCCCACTCCCGCCACCGGATCAATGACTGCAAAGAACACCGTAGCCACTTGATAGGGCGGCGAGTAGGAGTCGAAACCGGATGGGAAAGGCGCATTGATGCCGCAGATGACGGCCCAGTGATAGAGACCCTTGACGATCGAGGCCACGGCCATGACCCGCAGGAAGAGTACCAGCCAAGAGGCCCATTGTTTGTCCTCGCCCTCGCCCTCGTCGGCATGCACCGGCTCAAGCGTCTGCGGCTCGTCTGCATGAATCATGGCAGTTCAAGCTCGCTCTTAAGCGGAGCAAAGTAATGCTCGACCTTGGCCGGGGTTACCTCTTCGAGCGTTGCCGGTTGCCAGCGCGGTGTCTGATCCTTGTCGATGATAACGGCTCTTACTCCTTCGTAGAAATCATGACCGCGCATCACCCGGGACACAATACGGAACTCGGTCCGCATGCACTCGGCAAAATCGAGGCGCGCTCCGCGCTGCATCTGTGCAAGTGCGATCTTCAAGCTGGTTGGCGACTTGGTGCGGATCGCAGCAGCCGTCGCCAAGGCAAACGCCGCGTGGGGGCGACCCGCCGCCGCTTCCTCATCAAGGCGCGACAGAATATCTTCAACCCCCCCACCTCCCAGCAAGCGATCGATTGCCGCGGCCATGACGCGCCCGGTGCCGGCCGGCTCTGCGAATGCCCCGAGCAGCGCATCGACAGGCACCGCACTGGACAAAGCCTCCATGAGCTCGGGAAAGCGGTTTGAGCTAACGCGGTGAGTCGCGATCCTTGCAGATACTGCGTCAGCTGCATCGAGGCGCTCTCCGGTGAGCGCGCAATAAGTGCCTAGCCTGCCCGGGAGCCGCGGCAAGAACCATGTGGCCCCAATATCGGGAAAAAAGCCAATCCCCACCTCGGGCATCGCGAATGCAAATCTGTCGCCGGCAACCCGATGCGAACCGTGTACCGAGATGCCGACGCCGCCTCCCATGACGATGCCGTCAATCAACGCCACATACGGCTTGCGATAATGCTTGATACGGGCGTTGAGCGCATATTCCGCGCGAAAGAATACGAGCGCATCCTCATACCGGCCGCAACGCCCAAGATCGTACAGGGCGCGCAAATCGCCGCCGGCCGAGAAGGCGCGCCCTCCTTTGGCGCTGACAACAATGCGGGTGACGGCCGGATCGGTTTCCCATTCATCGAGCTTCTGCGCGAGCGTGCGCACCATATCATGCGAGACGGCATTGAGCGCGTGCGGCCGGTTGAGAATGACGTGACCGGCGACGCCGCGTCGCTCGAACAGGATGTCCTGCTCGGAGTTGGTCACTCTGCCACAGGGCAGGCTATCTCCCGCTCCATCAGCTGCTGCCTAGAAAACGGGCATCGCGCGGGGAATGTACGTGGGCCAAGACGTGTCTGTGCCGCAGCTTGAACGCGGGCGTCCTCGTAGGCTGCGGTTATCGCTTCGTCGAGCCGTCGCTTCAACCCCGGGTTCTTGCGAAGCACCCTGCGGACCTGATTGCGTCCAAGGGTAATACTTGCCCACCAGCTGCGTGACCGCCGCGCAGGTTGATGGTCCCACTTCAAGAGATGCAGCAGGATAATCCGCAGAGCCGATTCTAGTTTGTTGTACTGTTCACTGCCCACGTCGTCGAGTTCCTCGGCGATGTTCCCGGCGTCGGCCTCTATGAGTCGACCCGCCCGCAACAAGGCGGCCTGCTGCACCGCCCAGCTGTAAAGATCGCGATCATAGCGGGCCGGCAGGCGTCGCGTCCGGCCAGGAAAATGTCGGCGAGGTTCGGTGATGTCGTTCATTTCCAAAAGCTCCAGAAGATAACTCTCAATTGCCCAATATATCCCTGCTGATGATCAATCGCATCACCTCGTTGGTGCCCTCGAGAATCTGATGGACGCGCAGATCGCGCAAGACGCGCTCAATCGGATGATCGCGTAGGTAGCCGTAGCCACCATGCAGCTGCAGGCAGCCATTGACCACGTCGAAGCCGTAATCCGTGGCGAGCCGCTTGGCCATGGCCGCGAGCCGGGTGGCGGCGGGCTCCCCGGCGTCCAACGCCGACGCAGCGCGGCGCAGGAGGAGGCGCGCCGCCTCGATCTGGGTTGCATAGTCGGCAACACGAAAACCCAAGGCCTGGAAATCGGCGAGCCGACTGCCGAATTGTTTTCGCTCTTTCATGTACGCAACGGACCGGTCGAGGCAGAACTGGGCCCCCCCGAGGGAACAGGCGGCAATGTTGAGGCGCCCGCCGTCAAGCCCGCGCATCGCGATCTTGAAGCCCTGGCCCTCGCTCCCGACCCGGTGCGTCAACGGTATGCGGCAGCGGTCGAACATCATCATGGCAGTGGGTTGCGAGTGCCAACCAAGCTTTCTTTCCTGCGCCCCAAAAGAAAGCCCCGGTGTTCCTTTCTCAACCAGAAAGCAGGAGATGCCGTGCGCGCCTGCATCGCCCGTTCTCGCCATGATCAGGTAAATATCGGAGGCGCCCGCGCCCGATATGAAGGCTTTGACGCCATCCAGCAGATAATGGTCGTGGTGGCGCACGGCACGGGTCTTCAGACTGGCTGCATCGGACCCGGAATCCGGTTCGGTCAGGCAGTAGCTGCCAAGCTTGGCCATGCTGCAAAGATCGGGAAGAAAGCGCAGCCGCAGCTCGGTGCTGCCGAAGGCGTCGATCATCCAGGCCACCATGTTGTGGATCGACATGTAGGCGGCCGTCGAGGTGCAGCCCTTCGCCAGTTCCTCGAAGATGATGGTCGCATCGAGCCGCGAAAGGGCCGAGCCACCCACGTCGGCGCCCACATAAATGCCGGCGAAGCCGAGCGCAGCCGCGCGCCGCAGCGTGTCCACTGGAAGAAGCTCCTCCTCGTCCCACTGCCCCGCGTAGGGCATCATCTCCTCGCGCGCGAATGCGCGCGCGGTGTCCTCCATGGCGCGCTGCTCTTCCGTGAGTTCGAAATCCATATGACTGCTCGTCCGGGCTTGACAGCGTAGTCTGGATATATCCGACTGAAGAGAGCAGAAATCAGAGTTCCGGGCTATCCGGCTCTGGCATTGCGTCCGCAATCATCAAGGTTTCCGCCATGGCGATCAAATACGGCCGCCCAATCGAAACGCGTCTCGCCCCCGTCGAGAGCAAACCCAAATCACAGCTTAACCTGACGAGCCGTCTGCGCCGCAACCGTAAAGCCGAATGGACCCGCCGGCTTGTGCGAGAGCACGTGCTGACCCGTGACGATCTGATCTGGCCGCTGTTCCTGGTGGACGGTTCCAACCTCCGCATCCCGGTCGCCTCCATGCCGGGGATTGAGCGGGTTTCGATCGATCAGGCTGTACGCGACGCCGAGCGAGGCGCCAAGCTTGCGATCCCGTGCATAGCACTGTTTCCCTATACCGACCCCAAGCTTCGCGATCCCGACGGCAGCGAAGCACTCAGTCCGGACAATCTCGTCTGTCGGGCCATCCGCGCGATCAAGAAGGAGCTGCCGGAAATCGGCATCCTGTGCGATGTCGCGCTCGATCCCTACACCAGCCACGGTCACGACGGATTGCTGCGGGATGGCGTTATCCTCAACGACGAAACTGTCGAGGTGCTGGTCAAGCAGGCCCTCATCGAGGCTGAGGCAGGCTGCGACATCATCGCACCCTCGGATATGATGGATGGGCGGGTGGGCGCCATTCGCACCGCGCTCGATCAGGCTGAGTTTACGGAGGTCTCGATCATGGCTTACGCGGCGAAATACGCCTCGGCCTTTTACGGGCCGTTCCGCGACGCCGTCGGTTCCTCAGCCACATTGAGCGGCGACAAACGCACCTACCAGATGGATCCGTGCAATACCGACGAGGCCTTGCGCGAGGTTGAGCTCGACATCCTGGAAGGCGCGGACATGGTCATGGTGAAGCCCGGCATGCCTTACCTCGACATTTTGCTTCGGGTTAAGGACGCCTTCGGCATACCCACCTTCGCTTACCAGGTCTCCGGCGAATACGCGATGATCATGGCGGCGGCGCAAAACGGCTGGCTCGACGGCGAGAAGGCAATGCTGGAGAGCCTTATTGCATTTAAGCGTGCGGGCGCCTGCGGAGTCCTGACCTACTTCGCACCGCGCGTTGCGCAAATGATCGGGTAAGGAGCCCTCACCACGAGCCCTTCGGCTCAGGTCCAGAAGAGGAGGCGGTCGCCGCTGGCGCTGCGTTTGTCGTCCCCGGTTTCGAGCGCGAGCGGGGTGAACGGTCCGCGGAAAGCCTGGCAGTCGCCGTTGCTTTGGATGAATGGGCCTGCAACTTGGCAGGATGCACCTCAGCTCTGGCTTGCTCCGGCGGCTGCGAAACCTGGGGCTGATCGAGCTTGGCGTCAACCGCAGTCGGCTGGGCACTTTCAGCAGGAGCAGCGGAGGGCTCAGGAGCCGCAGTTACCGGCGCGGCAGTTGGTGCCGGCGCGCTGGTTCTGCGCTGGCTGGCCAGTTCCATCCCGGCGGGCGGTGCCGCGGGCGCCTTCCGGCGCAAGGACGCCATTGAAATAAATTGCTCGATCATCTCGCGCATGCGGCTGTCGCGTGCGGCTCCAGAGCGCCCGCCCATGACCACGCTGACGATATGCCGCTCGTCACGACGGACTGAGGTGACCAGATTGTATCCGGATGCTTCCGTGTAGCCGGTCTTGATGCCATCGACCCCCTTCACATTCCCCAAGAGGCTGTTGTGATTGTGGATGTCGACGCCGTGGTAACGGAAGTTGGCGGTAGAAAAATAGCGATAGTAATTGGGGAAGCGGTCTTGAATTGCGCGACCCAGGATGGCCTGGTCTCGCGCCGTGGTAATTTGCTCCTCCGCGGGCAAGCCCGACGCGTTGACATAGGTAGTATTCGCCATGCCGAGCACCCTTGCCTTCTCGGTCATCAGCTTCGCGAATTCCTCTTCAGTGCCCCCGATTGCCTCGCCAACCACCATGGCGGCGTCATTTGCCGATCTGGTGCACATGCCCTTGATTGCATCCTCCACGCTGATCGTCTGACTGGTCTTGAGACCAAGCTTCGTCGGTGGCTGGAGGGCGGCACGCGCGGAGATCGGCAGGGGTGTGTCGAGCTTGAACTTGCCCGCTTCAAGCTGCTCGAAGAGCAGATAAAGCGTCATTATTTTTGTCAACGACGCGGGGTGCCGCGGCTCGTCGGCATTGACCTCTCGCAGCATATCACCGGAATTGGCATCGAGCACGAACTCGGCATAGGGCGGCCGGTAGTCGGGACCATGGATCACACGATGCTGTTTGGCGTGCTGCTTGCCATGATGCCGGGCGCGCGCCTCGGCTTGCGAGAAGGTTGCAGCAGCTGATAACGCAACAACAAGGCTGACAAGCGCAATACGTCGCGAAGGCGAGAGAGAACCCCAGCTCATTGAAGCCACCCCGATCAGCAGTCGCTATTTCAGCAGCATCATATAAACCCTTCCCCTTCCTGACTGTGACCTGAATGCCACAGTTGACAACTATTCGCTTCGGTCCATTTGCACTCTGGACTCCTTTACCGCGGCCTTCCAAAGCCGAGCGTCAACGCAAGGACTGGCATGTTACCCCAGGCGCGCCTATGTCATTATTGGCTGGCGCCCAGTTGGGGCGATATTCGAATTTGCAACCTGAAAACGCTCGCACGTTGGAGGTCGAAGTGAAAGCAACTTTGAAGAGCCATGTCGTTGCTGAAAGCAATGACATCGTGGAGAGCGGCGGATATCAATATTTCCCGCGTTCGTCGGTGCACATGGACTGGCTGGTGAAGGCCCCTAAGACGGATTCCGACCGTGCCTGCCCCCACGGCGTTCAGTTCTATGACGTGGTGATCGACGGGGTACGCCATGAGCGCGCGGCATGGTCCTACGAAGCCCCGCTCCCTGCGATGCAGCAGGTCGCACACCGCTTCGGCTTTTGGAACGACGTCAAGGTCGGCTGACGTTACTCCTCGTTCGCCATCTGCTTAAGGCGCTCACGCAAGCTTCCTATGAGGCTCTTGCTCTCGACGAGATGCCTTTCTTCACGATCGAGAATTCGGGTGAATCCTCGCTGCTTGAGAGCCCGAACATCAATATGCGGGCTCATCGCGTGGACCCCGGCGGAGTCGCAGACGATGTCGATCAGCCGGTCGAGAGCCTGAAGCCGGCCCATGAGGTAGTCGTTCTCGCGGTAAGCGCGTGAAAGAAATGCCGCGAAGTGGCCAAACCCGATGCCCTTCAGGCTCTCGACGCCGCCGAGGGCGCTCGACGCGCTGATATCGTTGGGGCTGATTCGGTCGATGAGGATTTCGCGCAGCTCGCCGTTTTCACGCGTCCCTGTAATCGGAAAGGTGAGCACGTCCCAGAACGGGAAACCGAGATAGTTGATCAGTACTTCCCGTCTGGCTTCCGGAAGCCATTTGGCCGGATCGACCGAGGCCAGAAGGTGATCGAGATCGCGCGTCGTGGCGTTGAGATCGATCTCTTGTCCTAAGCGCTCGATCAAGACATCGAGCTTGTCCTCATGCTCGTTGACGAACCTCTCCGCATACGATTTGACGTCCTTCATTTCGCCTGCCGAAGGAACGCTTGGCACGATACGTGCGGCCAAACGGCGGGTCTCTTCGCTATAGAAACCGGGCTCCTCACGACGTCGAAGCGCGCCGAGCCGGTCATAAAATTGGCGCTTAAGTCGATCCAGAAGCTGAGGATCGAAAGGTGCGAAGCGCCTCTGTCCGATAAGCTGATAAAGCCGGTTTTGCCCTTCGATCAAGAACTGCAGCCGCCGTACGCGGTATTTCACATCGAAGGCAAGGAGATAATCCACCCACGGCGGACGAGCGTCTCCAGTCTGTATTTCGAATCCCAGACCCTCGCGGTCCGCGTCCTCGTAGACGATTTGCTTGCGGACAGCCCAGGCATCGATGATTTCTGCCACCACGCGCGAGAGCGGAGAGAGCGCCGGTATCCCTCGCAACTGGAGGATCAACTCGGCGCCGAAAGCGCGCACGGAAGCAAGCTTGAGGCGAACATAGGCCTGATAGGCAAAGCCTGCATCGGAGGCGACATGTGAATTCACCTGATCCCGCCAGACGCGCAGGTCCTCTCCCGAAATGGGGCGATCAAACGCGATGCTGACAAATTTGCCTACGAGCTCGCTGACATGCGGGCGAGCGGTTTCGATGATTGCTCGCAGCCTCCTCACCTGATCGTTGAATTCGCCCACGCGGGTAAGTTCTTCCGTAACGGGTTGTGTGCTCGGGATGTCTGACAATGCGGCCCGCAAGGTGGAAAAGAAGCCCGGAACCTGCTGGCCCCGGTTGGACAGCGGCGAAGCAGGGTGCGGATCGATATAGACGAGACGCCGGTCCACCTCGCGATAAGCCGGCCGGCCATGAATGGCCGCAATCGCCTGCTGAAACGGCCGATTGTTGAGCACTGATCCGTCGATGAACGGCACTTTTGCAGGATCGATGCCTGCGCGCACATAATCGGCGAAACAATGGGCGATGAAAGCGGCACGGCGAGGCCAGCTGCCTTTGCGGGCGCTGACAACCTCATCCATTTCCACAATCCGCGCCGGCGGAAACGCGCCCGGAAATGACGAGGTCGCGCGGGCCGCAAATGCGAGTCCCGCCGCATTATCGAGCTCGAAGTCGCTGTCTACCTTTCCATCGGGGCGTCGCCGGTACGCGAAATGCAGGATATGGCGATGCTCCAATTCTTCGATCAGCGGCGGATCATGGATTTGCATCAGCTCCGCATGGCCTTGGTAATCGGTCGTCGTTACGAACAGATCGAGTGACTGGCTCGAAGGAAGCAGAGAAGCTTGCGCATTTTGACCCGCTCCCATCGAAGTGATCGCGTCGTACATCAGGCCGGCCATGATGCGGCCGCCGAGCGGCGGTTTGAACCAGCGCGAGCGCACGAACAGCGACAGGTTTTGCCGCACTTCCGCATCTTGGATCGATGGAACCCATCCCATCGCCGCGGCAGCCCAGACCAGCGGAAGGAGGAACCATTTGCTCCATTTGCTCGCCCGCGCCTCAGACGCCAGGAGGACGTTGACGTCGGCGTTCTCGATCCAGAGGTCGCGCAGCACGTCCATGCGAAGGTCATGGCTCAAGGCGCGTGCCAGCATGCTGCCATTGATCCCGCCTGCGGAGGCTCCGGCGATGATGTCGACGATCACGCGTAATTCAACGGTGCGGCCGATCTCTTTCAGCAGTTCAAAATAGATATCCTCGGTGTCGTATTCCGGGTCGCTTGGGTCCTTGGCATCAAAGAACGATGCCAGCGCCCGCTGTGAGCGGTCCCGGATACCGTGCAGCGCGGCCGACGCACGCACCAGCTTGAGTATTTCCTTGCTGACCCCATGCATATAGACGGCGAGCGAAATGCCGCCGAAACAAACCAATGCGATCCGTAATTCCTTTTCGCGCAAGTCGCCGCCCCTGGCCAGGCCATCACCGTTGCAAGGATTTCGGTAGCCGCTGACGAAAGCTGCGGCTGGCCTGCGCTACTCCATGGTGGTCGCGGTGTCGATCCATACCGGGCTGAATCCATCAGCTTCCAAGACCTGAAAAATCTCCTGCGCGTGCGCCTGATCGCGGGTTTCCATCGTCACGTCGAGCCGAGCGCCCTTGGCCGGCACATCGAGAAACAACCGCCGGTGCTCAACCCCGAGAATATTCGCGCCGAGCTCGCCCAAACGGGTGGCAATATGCCCCAGCACTCCGGGCCGGTCCGGAATGGTCAACCGGAATGACACGATTCGATCCTCGCGCTCGAGCTCGCGCACCATGATGGAGGCGAGAATGCGCGGGTCGATGTTGCCCCCGCAAAGCACCAACCCTACTCTGCGGGAGCGGAATCGCTCCGGCTTCACCAGCATGGCAGCGAGTCCCGCAGCCCCCGCCCCTTCAGCCATGGCCTTTTGCAGGGTCAGATACGCATTGACTGCCCGTTCGAGGCGGGCTTCGTCGACCAGTATGATTTCGGACACGAGATCGCGCACGATCGGCAGCGTGAGCCTCCCGACGTTCTTGACTGCAATTCCCTCCGCCAGAGTCGGCCCGCCGCATGGACGGTTTTCTCCATAGAGAGCGTTCCAGAAAGATGGATATAGCTCCGCCTCGGCACCCACGATCTCGATCCCAGGCTTCAGGGAACGCGCCGCGACCGCATTGCCGGCGATGAGCCCTCCCCCTCCAACGGGAAACACCAGAATGTCGAGGTCAGGCACCTCTTCCAGCATTTCAAGTGCGATGGTGCCTTGGCCTGCAATCACCAGAGGATCGTCATAGGGATGTACCCAGGTGAGGCCTTGCTCGCGCGCCAAGCTTTCCGCGCGCATTTCGGCTTCGGCAACTGTTTCGCCATGAAGGACAACCTGGGCGCCGTGCGACTGCGTCGCCTCGACCTTCACGAAGGGGGTGGTGACCGGCATGACTATCGTGGCCGGGATGCCCAACCGCGCCGCGTGATATGCCACTGCCTGCGCATGATTCCCCGCCGACATCGTGATGACGCCCTGCGTGCGCTCCGAGGCACCGAGTGAGCCCAGCTTGTTGCGTGCGCCGCGCTCCTTGAACGAATTCGTAACCTGGAGATTTTCATACTTGACGAACACTTCAGCGCCGGTCGCGCGGGAGAGTCTGGGGGCCGGCAGCATCGGTGTGCGCAGGACCTGACCGGCGATTGTGCGGCGGGCCAGCTCAACATCAGCGATCGTAACGCTCATTCCTTCGCTTCCAGCACCTTACCTTCGCCGAGGACGCGGCAAGCGGGATAATCTTCGTTCATCTCACAGTGACCGTGCTTCTTGCGGCAAGAGCGTTTACTCTCTATCTGCCATTTCCCTTTGAAAGCAGGATAGAGCGATGACCGACAGCGGGCCGAGGAAGATCGGAGTTTCGATCGAGGTCAAGCCGCATGCTTATGACCCGATCCGCAATCCGGAACTGTTCGAAGGCGTCCTCGCACGCCGCTTCATCGCGTTCCTGATTGACGTGACCATTATTACCGTCCCGGTACTGATCGCGGCCGTGTTCATTCTCATATTCGGCCTTGTCACCCTGGGCCTGGGTTGGCCCCTTTACGGATTGCTGTGGCCCGCAGCCGTGATTTGGGCCATTTTCTATTACGGGTCTACCTTCGGCAGCTCTGCCACGGCGACCATCGGGATGCGAATCACGGACCTTGAAATGCGCACCTGGTATGGAGCACCGGCCTATTTCGTCCTCGGCGCGTTGCACGCAGTCGTCTATTGGCTCAGCATCTCGTTTCTGACCCCTCTCATCCTGCTGGTTGCCTTTTTCAATGAAAGGAAGCGGCTGCTGCACGACATGCTTGTGGGCACGATCGTGATCAACAATTCCAAGCGCGCCGAGGCGCTGCGTCCCGCGCGTTGGAGCCCCTGAACTCAGGCTGTTTGACGAGAAGCCCTGAGCGCGCAATGCTACATGGCAAAGCCAAGGGGACTTGATCCGGCCTGAGACCACCGTGACCCAGCACTCCCGTAATACGCCCCAATTCTATCTCACCGCGCCCTCGCCGTGCCCCTATCTCCCGGGCCAAGAAGAACGCAAGGTATTTACCCATCTTGTGGGCGAGCGGGCGGCGCAGTTGAACGACCTTCTGACCCACGGGGGTTTTCGCCGCAGCCAGTCCATCGCTTATCGACCGGCATGCGAAACCTGCCGGGCTTGTATTTCAGTTCGGGTGCTGGTGGAAGACTTTCGGCCTACGCGCAGCATGCGCCGCGTCATCGAGCGTAACCGCGATGTCGTCGGAGAAATGCGGGTGCCGGTACCGACTTCCGAGCAGTACTCGGTATTCCGTTCCTATCTCGATGCCCGCCACCGCGATGGCGGCATGGCGGATATGACAGTGCTCGACTACGCGATGATGATCGAGGACAGCCATGTAGATACCCGCATGATTGAATATCGGCAGCGCACTTCCGAGAGGTCGAGCCACGAGCTCGGAAACGGGAGGCTGGTCTCCGTCGCGCTGACGGACGTGCTCAGCGATGGTCTCTCAATGGTCTACTCGTACTACGATTCGGATGAGTCATCGCGGTCCCTTGGTACCTTCATGATTCTCGATCACATCGAGCGAGCGCGCCGCATGGGACTGTCCTACGTCTATCTGGGGTACTGGGTGGAAGGCTCGCGCAAGATGGCCTACAAAGGCCGCTTCCTGCCGCAACAGCGTCTCGCCCCCGATGGTTGGAAGCGGGTGGATTCCTGACTGCGGCGATTTGGCTTTCCCGGCCTTGCGCCGCGCCGCCCCCTCCTGGATGAACGGAAACCACAAGGGTTCCTCGTAATTGCGCGCCCCGGAACGATCCTACGCGGTCCGTATTAGCCTCCGGCGGGTGCATTGATGAATCGGTTCGGCCATCCTGAGAGGGTCGGGCGCCGCGTACCGAGGAATGTCCTCGGCGCCCTCACTTCCATTAGCGTGATCGGCACGGCATTGGCGGTGAGCACGGCCTGCGGGTGGGGTGCGGAAGCAGGGACAAGGGGGCCCTCCGCAGTGACCTTCCTGACGGAATTGATCCTGCTCATGTTGGTCGGCCGGCTCCTGGGTGAGCTCATGATCCGATGCCCGTAACGGGCAGGTGCAGCGCCCACAACAGGACCCATCGAACATCCTCGTGCCCATCAACGGAACCGAGATCGCGCGCCGGGGAGCGGAGCTGGCAATCACGCTCGCGCGAGCCTGTGACTGCCCGCTGACCGTACTCCATATCACCAACACCGGAGCGAGAACGCAGCGAATTTGGCGCGGGTTCTACGCTGGCGAGCAAGCCCACGCGGTCATCGGCGAAGTAGCTGAAATGGGCCAGCGTCACGGGGTCAGAATGAGTACTGTCGTGCGCACGGACATTGCTCCTGACGCGGCAATTCTATCCCATGCAAAAAACGTTGACCTTCTTATCATGGGAGTCAGCCGGCGTCCCGGCGACAAGCTGTTCTTCGGGGATACTGCGACCGCCGTGTTCCAGCACGCGCCCGGCTCGATTCTATTCCTGGCGATCTGAGGTAAGCGCCGCGGCCAGCCCCCGGCGGTCAAGTCTCCGCCCGGCTGTTCGGCAGCGTGCT
>DATBYX010000642.1:0-3893 GCA_036513475.1 Xanthobacteraceae bacterium
GTGCGCTGATTGCGCGACCGAACATCATCTGCTCGAGCTCATGTCGCTGCAGCCCCGCGCCTTCTCCGACCTTGCGGCCGTCGCGCATGACGGTCACAACATCCGCGAAAGAGAGAACCTCGCGGATCTTGTGAGTGATCAGAACGACGCTGAGCACGCCCTGCGCCGTCATCTGCCGCAGCGACCCCAGTATGAGATCGGCTTCGTCTGGGGTGAGCACGGAAGTCGGCTCATCGAGGATGAGGAACCGGCGCCCGAGGTAAAGGTGCTTGAGGATCTCGAGCTTCTGCTTCTCTCCTGCGGCAAGCGCGAAGGCGGGAGTCTCGGGATCAAGGACAAACGGCATCGTTCGTTGGAACGCGTCGATACGGTCACATTCGGCTTTCCAGTCGATAATGGGCGGCAGATCGGTTCGCCCAAGCACAAGATTTTCGGCAACGCTCATCTGCGGCACCAGCGTGAAATGCTGATAGACCAGGCCCATTCCGAGAGCATGCGCCTCCTGCGGATGCTCCATGGGATGCGGCGTGCCGTCGATGACGATCTCGCCCGCGTCCGCGCGATGATAACCGACGATGCATTTGGCCAGCGTGCTCTTGCCGGCACCGTTTTCGCCGATCACGGCGTGGAAGCTTCCCGGAGCAAACTTCACCCAGACGTCATCGAGCGCCCGCACCGCGCCGAAGCTCTTGCTCAACCCGCGCGCCTCGATGAGGGGAATCATTTCACGATCGCTCCTCCGTCATTGCCGGGCTTGACCCGGCAATCCATCGCTTTGACAAAAGAGCGGCTTCTTTTGCGATGGATGCGCGGGTCAATCCCCGGATCAAGTCCGGGGACGCGCATGACGAGGCTGAGAACAACGAGGGGAATCATCTGTTGATGGTCAGTTCGCTCGGCGCCCCGATAAGCCGATGACGTGTGGAGGAGCTCCAGGTGAGAATGATGAGCGTGAGCACATACGGTGCCGCATTGAAAAGATAATAGCCCTGCGCAATGCCGACCGACTGAAGCGCCGGACCAAGCGCTCCAGCGCCGCCGAACAGCAGCGAGACCCAGAAGCAGGACAGCGGATTCCAGCGCGCGAAGATGACGAGCGCCACTGCCATCAAGCCCTGCCCGCTCGAAAGGCCTTCGTTCCAGTTGCCGGGATAGTAGAGCGAGAGAAAGGAGCCGCCGACGCCGGCGAGAAAGCCTCCGGCCATGGTCGCGAGCGTGCGTACCCGCTCGATCGAGTAGCCGAGCGCATGCGCTGCATCGGCGCTGTCTCCAACCGTGCGCAGAACAAGCCCCCAGCGGGTATGACGCAAGCCCCAATAAAGCACGGGCGCGAGGATCAGCCCCACGATGAAGAGCGCGTTGACCTCCAATGCCGCGCGCACAGACGGGTAAGCGCTCCAGCTCCCGAGCTCCAGGCTCGGCAGCCGCGGACCGCGGGGCGCGATGAAAGGCTTACCTAGAAACATGGCAAGGCCGGTGCCGAAAAGGAAAAGGGCAATACCGACGGCGATGTCGTTGACGCGGGGCAGATTGCATACGGCCGCGTGCAGGAGCCCAAGCCCGCTGCCGGCGATGCCGGCCGCTACCACGCCGAGCCATGGCGATCCGGTCAGATAGGCGACAGCGAACCCGCTCATCGCCCCCATGACCAGGGTCCCTTCGAGTCCGAGATTCACGCGACCGCTCTTTTCCGTAAGCGTCTCGCCGAGACTGACGAAGAGATAGGGGGTAGAGATGCGGATCGCGCCGCCGATGACGGCGATGAGCACACCCCACCAGCCGAGCTCAAGCTCGTTCATGCGCGGCTCGGGCGCCAGCGCCCATAAAGCGTATTGCCGGCGAGAACAGCTATGAAGATGCAGCCCTGCAGCACGGCAGTGGCGGCGCCCGGCATGTCGAAACGCCGCTGCAACAGGCCTCCGCTTGCCGAGATGCCGCCCACCAGAATTGCAACAGGGATGATGGCAAGCGGATTCTGGCGGGCGAGGAAAGCAATCAGGATACCGCCGTAGCCGAAGCCTACCACCAGAGATTCGCTCGCGGCGCCGTGGACGGCAACGATCTCGATGGCGCCGGCAAGCCCTGCCGCCGCTCCGCCGATGATGCAGGCCGCCAGGCTCAAGCGCGCAGTCGCGAGTCCTGCGAGCTGCGCCGCACGGATATTGCCGCCGAGGACAGCAACAGCAAATCCGAACGTCGTGCGCCGCATCACGAACCAGAGCACCACGCAGGAGAGGATGCCGAAAGCAAGACCCCAGTGCACGTTGAGATAAGGGAGCGTGCCTATCCGAAACGGTGCAGGAATGGACCAGCTGGTCGCCTTCAGGGTCTCGCCGAAATCGCGGATGGGCCCGCTGATGAGATGATTGAGCAGCGCAATGGCAATATAATTGAGGAGCAAGGTCGAGATCGTCTCGTTCACTCCGCGCCAGAGGCGCAGCGCTCCGGCAAATGCGATCCAGGCACCGCCGGCGAGCGCGCCGGCAAGCAGCACGAGAACCGTTCCAAGATATGGCGGTATCCCACCTGCGCTTACTCCCGCGAACACTGCGGCGAGCCCACCGATCACCAACGCCCCCTCGCCCCCGATGACCAATAATCCCGCACGCGCCGGAATGGCCGTGCACAGCGCGGTCAGCATCAGCGGCGCAGCAAGCGTCAGCGTTGCCTCGAGCGAGAACAACGTCCCGAACGCGCCGAGATACAGCACGCGATAGACGGCGATCGGATCGATTCCGTTGAGCGCGATGAAGATGCCATAAACGACAAGAGCGACGATGATCGCACCGATCGAGATCGCCGCCGCTTCAGTCGTGCGCCACGCGCCGGCGCTGAGCATTCCGGCTATTTCAGACCGGTACGGCCGCTCGCTCCTTCGACCAGGAATTTGACATTGACCTTGAACGCATTGTCCTCGTTGCTGATCAATTCACCTTCCTTGAGCACGACATTGCCCTCGTTATCTCTCAGCGGGCCCTTGTAGAGCTTGAGGCTGTCGTCGGTGAAGGCTTGCCGCGCCTTATCGACCTCGGCGCGCACCGGCTCGGGGACCGCCTTGCCGAACGGGCTGATCGCGACCATCTCGCGTTTGAAGCCGCCGCGGTAGAGGTTGGGATATGAGCCGCCAGTCTGCCAGGCTTTGACGAAGTCGCCGCCTTTCGCCCAGTTCCATTCCGCGCCGGTGAGGAAGCCGTTGGGGGCGAGCGCGCTGAGGTCGGTGTGATAGCCGCAGCTGTAGACGCCGCGCCGCTCAGCCGTCTCGATGGCGACCTTGGGACTGTCGACATTGGCGACAATCACATCGGCGCCTTGATCGACCAGGCCGTTGACGGTCTCTGCCTCTTTGACCGGATTGTCCCAATCGCCGGTAATGGCCACCTGGCAGGTGGCATCGGGCCGCACCGAACGGGCGCCGAGGATGAAGCCGTTGCAGTTGTTGAAAATGAAATAGAGAGGCTTTGAGCCGATGAACCCGAGCTTGCCAGTCTTGGTCATCCGACCCGCGGCAATGCCGCAGAGATAGTGCGGCTCCTCCATGTAGCCGCGATAGCCGATCGTGTTCTTGGCGTCGCCTTCCTTCCACAGCCCGCCGGCATGCACGAAAAGCACATCGGGATATTGGGACGCGATCTTCTGGATGAAGGGCCAGAAGCCGAAGGAAGTGGGAAACAACACCTTGCAATTGTCGAGCTTGATCATGCCTTCCATGACCTTCTCGACTTCGGCGGTCTCCGGCACTTTTTCCTGCTCGACGAGCTTGACGCCTTCGAGCTGCGCTATCTTGCGCGCGGCAACGGCGTGGGCCTGGTTCCAGCCGTAGTCTTGTCGGGTGGCAGCGTAGATGAACCCGACCGTGATCGGCGTGACGGCTGCACCGGCTCGCCGGGCAAAAA
>DATBYX010000643.1:0-2857 GCA_036513475.1 Xanthobacteraceae bacterium
AGTGTCACGCCCTGCTGCTCCACCCAGGTGAAATAGCCGAGATTGAAAATGCGCTTGCGATCGAAATGGGTGAGCTCGAGCACATGATCGTCCACCACGCCTTCGAGATGCCGGCTGAAGATCTCCCCGGCGTTGATTTCATCGAAGCCATCGCGATATCGCCGCGTCAGAAAGTTCTGCCGCTCGCTGGCGTAAAGCAGTGCGCTGTCGGTCGCCAGGGTCATGATCACGTCGTCGGCGCCGAGATCGAGATGCCTGGCCAGCTTGATGGCGGCAATGATGTTCGCCAGTCCCGAGATGCCGATGTCATCGAATGTCCTTATCACATCCGGGTTGATCTTGCGCCGGCCTACCAGATAGCTGCGCCCGACATTGCCCCCGAACAGCGCGTTGAGCGAGTCGCTGGCGAGATCGGAGACGCCGATCACCACATCCGTGCTCATCACGTTGTGAATGAGCGGAATGTGCTTGTCGCCGATGCCCTGGATGTTGTGCTCGCCGTAACCGTTGCACAGCATGGTCGGGCATTCGATCGCTTCCACGGCCGCGATCTTGGCGCCGTGCCGGGCCTTGAGGTAGTCGCCGGCGGCTATGGTTCCGGCCGAGCCGGTCGCGCAGACGAAGGCCGCAAGCCGGCGCCCGGGATCCCTGCCTTTGACGTGCGCGAACACGCGGTCGAGCGCCGCGCCGGTGCAGAGGTAATGGATGAGATAATTCGCGAACTCCGAAAACTGATTGAGGATGACGTTGGATTTGTCGCGGGCGAGCTCGGCGCACTTGTCGTAGATTTCCTTCACATTGCTCTCAGTGCCCGGCGTGCGGATGATGTCGGCGGGATCGGAGACCCACTCCTGCAGCCATTCGAAGCGCTCCCGGCTCATCCCCGCTGGCAGCACCGCCACCCCGCGGCATCCCAGGATGCGGGAGATGGCAACGCCGCCGCGACAGTAGTTGCCGGTAGATGGCCACACCGCCCGATCATGCCTGGGGTCGAACTGTCCGGTGACTAGGCGCGGTACCAGGCACGCATAGGCGGCGAGCACCTTGTGCGCGCCGATCATGGGGAAGCGGCGGCCGAGGAGAACGACGATCGGTGCCTTCACCCCGGTCAGCGCCTGCGGCAGCACCACGTGCCCCGGCACGAACACCCGCTCGGTGCGGGAGGCGTCGTTGAACCAGTGCACGCGCCACAGGTTTCGCTCGTCCGGCTCGTCGGGGTCGACAGATTTGAGGTCGCTGATCACCGCCGAGGAGATACGCGCGGGATCGGCGAGCTCGCTCCACCGCGGCAGGGTCACGCCCGCGGCGCGCAGCGATTCGACGGCGGCGCGCCGGCGCTTGTCATCCACGACTTCCGGCCGCATGGGCGAGCAGCTCGCCATCAAACAAAGAAAGAAGAAGTTGCGTAGGGGCGACGCATGCGTCGCCCACATCGCCGCAAGCCGGTCCGCGGAAAGGGGGCGAGGCATGCCTCGCCCCTACGAAGAGCGTGCGGTTCCACCGGTCTACGCGCCGTCAACGCCGCACCAGTCGCAGATGCTCAGCGCCATGACCTTGATCGCCGTCATGTAATCGTCGATCGAGACGTACTCGTCGTCGGCGTGCATCACCGCGGTCGACCCCGGCCCGAAGATGACGGTGGGAGTGTTGGCGTAGCGATTGAGGAAACGCGTGTCCGCCGCGCCCTGGCGGCCGCTGATCTCGGGATCACGCCCCGTGATCTCCTTGTAATTCTTGCACACCGTCGTCACGATCGGATGCTCGCGCGGGATCTCCGAGGCTTCCGCGTCATAGCCAACGAAGCGCACCTTGGGCGGATGCAGCTTCATCCACGGGTCCTCGGCCGCCGCGCGCGCGACCCGCTCGACGAGGCTGCGCTTGACGCCTTCGTGGTCCTCGCCCGGCACTGTCCCCATGCTGCCTTTGAGCAGACAGTTCGCGGGGAATGCACTGGGATAATTGCCGGCGGAGAAGCTGCCGATCATGCAGGGCAACGTATCGAGCGCATTCGGATAGAGCGGATGCGTGACCGTGGACACGCGTTTTGCCTCGAGGTCATTGACCGCCTTGACGATCTTGTTCCCGAGCTCGATGCCGCTGATGCCTTCATAGCGCTTCTGGATACCGGCGGGCTTGCCGTGGATTTCGATCTCGAACCAGATGCGGCCGATACAGGCAGGCTGCACCGCGAGCCCGCTCGTTTCGCCGGAGATGCCGGCATCCGCCTTGTAGCCGCGAATGACCGTATCCAGGGTCCCATGCCCGCTCACTTCCTCATCGACCACAATGTCGAGCAAGACGTCGCCTTTGGGCTTCACCCCCGCCGCGAGCAGACATTCCACCGCCATGATGTGGCTCGCCACTCCGCTCTTCATGTCGGCGGAGCCGCGCCCGTAGACGCGACCGTCTCTGATGGTCGCGGACCACGGATCGTCGCTCCAGCCTTCACCGCCGCCGACCGGGATGACGTCGGTGTGTCCGTTGAGCAGCAATGAGCGGCCACCGCCTGTGCCCTTCAACGTGGCGACGATGTTGGGGCGCCCCTCGTAGCCCCTCGCCACCGGGCGGTAGGCGGGATGCTTTTTCAGCTCTTCCCAATCCGTCTCCCACTTGTCCACGTCGAGCCCGATGCCCGCCAGATAGTCCGCAAGGAACGTCTGGATTTTCGCTTCATCGCCGGTGACGCTCGGAATGGCGATCATCTTCTGCAGGAAGTCGATGGCCTGGTCTCGTCTCTGGTCGATCTTTTCTAACAACTTCCGGCGGGTATTCGTCGTCATTCAACAACCTCAGCTCTCGTGTCCGCGTGGGCACGGCGCGCGCACGATCCCCGATCAAGTCGGGGACAGGCTTTGCC
>DATBYX010000644.1:0-8030 GCA_036513475.1 Xanthobacteraceae bacterium
AGAAAGCCGCCATCAAGGCGCCGCGCTCATGCGGTTCCGCCAGTGGCGCGATGCTGCCCAGCGCGCCGAGATAGGCAGCGCCGAAGCCGATGCCAGCGAGCGCGGAACTTGCCAACAGCAGGGAAGGCGACGCGACATTTGCTCCGGCGAGAACCCCGAGCAGGCCGGCTACCAACGCTCCCGCTCCTAGAATGAGAACGGATGAAGCCGAGTAGCGACGGAGGACTAGAATGGCAGCGGCGGCGCCTGCCATCAACGCTGCGACCGCGAGCCCGCCCAACCAGGCGGCGGCAGGGTCGGTTATCGTCACGAGCAAGGACGGCATCAGCGCCAGGTAGAAGCCCGATAGGGCCCAAAGCGCTACATTGATCGGGGTCATGGCGAGGAATGCGACCCGCGCCCGCGCCGGCACAGCGACCCTCGGCTTGAAGGACCATCGTTGGAGCGATCGCGTAGTGATCGTTTCAGGGGCGTGCGCCGTCCGGATCGCCTGGACGACGACGAGCGCGAACAACAGGACATAGCCGAGATGGAGTGGCGCAGGCGCGTATTGCGCCAGAAGGCCGGAACCCACTGCCCCGAACGCCGTGCCTGCTATCGTCGCGAGAGCGTTGGTCAGCGCTCCTCCCTGCCGGTCGATGTCGAGCATGGCAGCCCCGAGCGATGTGGTCGCAAGGCCGGTCGCGAAGCCCTGGATCAGCCGGGCAAACACCAACCACTCGATACCCCGAGCCGTGAGAAAGAGCACGAGGGCGACGCCCTCAAGCGTCAGCGCCGCTAGGATGACAGGGCGACGACCTGCCCGATCGGATAGCGACCCAAAGATGAGTAGGGCGGCAAGTAGGGCCAATGCATAAACCGCGAAGATCACGGTGAGCATCAATGGAGAGAACCCCCATTCTCGCTGATACAGACGATACAGGGGGGTAGGTACGCTTGCCGCCGCGAGGAACAAAATCAACGTCACAGCATGGAGGAAGCGAGGCTGCCGATCCTGAGCGAAAGCTTCGGCCGTATACGTGGTCATGCGCGTGGCCTCGTGGTAATCTTCGATGTAGCCGTCGCCGTTGCGAGAAGGTCTCCACCATCATCATGGAGCTGCCCTTCCATGAAGCAGATGGAGCGTCCGCGATGAACGATGCGACCGGTACCTAACACCGGGCCAGGTTTCGTCGGAGCTATGAAATTGACCTTCAATTCTAGCGTGGGTGCAAATTCTCCGGGACCCAAGGTCAGGGCCAAAGTTGGCGAAAGCGTCTCGTCGAGCATGGCCGCGAGCATTCCCCCGTGAATGACGCCGACGGGGTTCAAGAACTCGGAACGGGCCTGCATTTCGACCTTCAGAACTCGCGCCTCGCGGTCGAACGAAAGATACTTCCAGCCAAGCAATTTGCTAATTGGTGCCTCGGGCATCTCCCCGTTCAAAATCTTTGCAAAAAATCCGGTCTCGGCCATTGGCTGCTGTCCTCCACAACGGGATTTTCACCGCTCGCCGAAACGTGCCGAGACAGTCCCTAAGCCCGTGATCGTAGCTTCAAACTCGTCTCCAGGATTCACCTGTACCATTGGGCCGAGTGCGCCGGAGAGCACGATGTCGCCTGCGCGCAGCGGACGGCCGCGCCGCCCGAGTTCGCCTGCAAGCCAGGCGACGGCGTTCAGCGGATTGTCGAGACACGCAGCGCCTTTGCCTTCGGACACGACGTCACCGTGTCGCGTCATGCGCATGACGACTTCACGCAAATCCAGCCCCTCGAGGCGACGTTTATCTCTCCCGACAACGAAAAGTCCCGACGACGCGTTATCTGCGATCGTATCGACGATCGAGATATCCCATTTCTTGATACGGCTGCCCACAATTTCCAGCGCTGGCATGACAAAGGCGGTCGCCCGGATGATGTCAGCTACAGTGGGATTTGAGACGTCAATGTCACTGCCAAGTTCAAAGGCGACTTCGGCTTCAATTCGCGGCTGTAGCACCCTCACAAGCTGGATAGTTTCGCCTTCCGGAACTTGCATGTCAGCGAACAAAATGCCGAAGTCGGGACGATCGACCCCCAACTGTTTCTGGACCGCGGGCGATGTCAGCCCGATCTTGCAGCCGACAATGCGTCGTCCGATCGCAAGCCAGTAAGCCGTGTTGGCCTCCTGGATCTCATACGCCGTGTCGACTTCCTGAAAAGCCAGCTGTGTTCTGATCGGCGGGATGGGCGCGGTGACGTACGCTGCGCGGATAGCGCCGGCGATCCCTTCGATGTTTTCGTTGATTTTCGTCATCTCAACACCGACTTCGCAGAAATTCGATATGGACGCGATTGAACACGTCAGCATCCTCGAACTGCGGCCAGTGACCGCACTCATTCATCACCACGAACTTCGAACCCGGAATCATGTCCGCGATCTGCTTGCCTTCTTCCGGCGTCGCGGTCGGGTCGTGTGATGTCCACACGACCAAAGTCGGTGCCTTGATCGACCGGTATTGTTCGGCGCTGATCATGTTGGGCCTGCGGATTTCCATCTCCTGTAGGCACATGATCCGCTTCATCGTGTCGGTGAATCCGGGTTGGGAATAAATCGCTCTGCGTGTTTCAATCAGGTCATCGGAAACCATCGACTTGTCACACATCAGGAATTCGAGGCGAGCCTTGATGCGTTGCCACGAAGGGTCTGACGCGGCTTCATTGGAGAGGCTCTTCAGCCTTACCATGACCTGCGGATGGGCAGTCCAGCCGCCGGCGGTATTGAGGACGAGCTTTTCGACTACCGTAGGACGATGCACGGCGAGATATGTTGCGACCCAGCCACCGAGCGATTCACCGCTGATCATAGCTTTGTCCCTGCCGAGGGCCTTAAGGACCGCGAGCACATGGTCGGCGTAATCCTTAACCTGATAGTTGATTGCGGGCTTGTCGGTCCAACCGTGGCCGAGCATGTCGATGGCAACGAACCAGAAATAATCTGCGTGTGGGCCGAAGTTTCGAGAATACGCCTCGGCGTGTCCGCCAACGCCATGCAATGCTAGGACGAGCGGCTTGGACCGGTCGCCAGATTCTATACACCGGGTTTGGATTCCGTCAGCGTCGATGTAGTGCTGCTTGAAGGAAACACCTCTAAGATCGCTCCATACGCTGGAGAAGTTGGTTGGTCGCGTGTCGCTCATGATTGAACCTCGTTAATTCGCTGTCAGGCGAACAGTGGCGTGCCGCTGGGCTTCGATGCCTCGGCCTCTTTTTCGCGGCGGACCGCGGAAAGGTCCGCAAGATCGAGGACGGTTCGGATCGCATTGCTAAGCCGATCGGTGGCCTCCCCGGCGTCGGACGTGCCGTCCTTGTCGCGCCAAGCCACCACGCCGTCAGGCCGAACAAGGAGAGCCCCGGCTTCCTCGATTTCGCGGATACGTTGCCATTCGCAATAGAGGTCTTGTGCTTCGGATGAGCCGGTCACGACGATCCGGAGGAAAGGAAGATCGAGTCGCTGGACCGCATCCTTCCAAACCGTCCCGGCAAGACCGGTGACGACCGTAAAGAGCCCTTTTCCCGTCACGTCGAGGGTCGAGACACGGACGCCATCAGCACCAACCAACCATGCGTGTGGGATCTTGGCGCCAGGTCGCGAAGTCGGCTGATTGTAGAGATCGCGATCGCGACGCCACTTTTCGAGCTCGGCGCCATCATCCGGGATCACCGCCGAGGATTCGTAACGCTGGTTCATTTCAACGCCTTGCGCGTTGTATTCCGTCTGCTTGAGATCGAGGGCAGCCTGCGCGGCCTTGCGGGCGGCGACACCCTCCGGACCCGGATCGCGAAAGCGGGCGATTCCGGCAGCAACAGGATTCTCCGCACCTTGAACACGGAAGCAGGCGTTTAACGGGGCGTAGTCCAGCCGCGACTGGTTGGCACGCAGCACTATCTGCTTTCCGACAGGCGCGCGCTCCTGCGAATAGCTCTCCAGAAGCTTCGGGCCAGCCCAGCCCTTGACGGCGTAGGCGAGTTTCCAACCCAGATTGTGACCATCCTGCACGCAGGTATTGTTGCCCAGCCCGCTCGACGGAGGATGCCGGTGAACTGCGTCGCCGCCGCACAGCACGCGGCCTTTGGAATACTGTGTCACGTACGCCTGGTTGACGTACCATATCGACGTTCTAACGATGTCGATATCGACCGAAGGATCACCGATCAGCACTCTGATCTTTGGGAGGATGACGTCCGGCGTCAGGTCCGGCTCACCCTTGCTGATGTCGAAACCCCAACCGGCGATCCACTGCGTCCACGGCCGCACGGCTCGCAGCAGCCCCATTCCGATCTCGCCGAAGCTGGCATCCGGCGTAACAATCCAGTTCAAAATGCTGGGGCGATGATTGCTGTACCTTGAGAGGTCGGCGTTGAAGACGGTGTAGACGGTGCCCGCACGCGCCATCTGACCTTCGATGGGCAGTCCGAGATGGTCGACCACCATCGATCGCGCGCCATCGGCTCCGACCATATATTTCGTGCGGACGGTGTACTCATGGCCGTCCAGTCGGTCGCGCAGCGTTGTAGTCACGCCGTCGTCATCCTGCTCGTGGCTAACATATTCGGTGTTGAAGGCGAACGTAGCGCCTTGATCGGCCGCCTTCTGGAATAAGATTGGCTCCAGGAGCGGTTGGATGATATCGACCATGCCGCAGGGGCTCGCTCGCAAATAGTCGCCGCGACGATCATCTCCGGTCCCCCACGTCCGCATCCGGATCAGTTCTTGTCCGGCGAGGCTTGTGCTGAACGTCGTATCGCCCATCTGCTCCCACGGGCTCGCATACCTTGCCACGTCATCCGAAATTCCGAGATCGCGGAACACCTCGTTGGCGCGCTGGTTGGTGATGTGCGCCCGCGGGCTGTCGGCCATCCAATTGCCACGCGACACGATGTGGCTGCGAACGCCGCAGTTGGCGAGTGCAAGCGCCGTCGTCGAGCCTGTCGGGCCGGCTCCGATGATGAGCACGTCTGTTTCGTATGCCATATGCCTGCTCTGCGATGCTTCCACATTCCTGCGGGGTTTAATCGTTCATTGAGGGGCGCCGGTTTGTTTGGCGGCTATCATTGCCATGCCGGCAATCCAACCGGGAATGGCTTCGTAGAACTCCTGATCCATTGCGAAGGGTCCGCCCGTCGAGAAGGCGCCGAAGGCGGCAACCCAAGCCAAGACCTCGTTCGCACCGCGGCCCGCCGCCTCGCGGACCTTGTCCGTGTCGAGAGCGTCGGCCCGCCAAATTTGGCCACTGCGAAGGATGTCCATCAACTCCTTGTCCCAGTCAGGGTTGAGGTGTTTGCAGGGTCCTTTGCCCGCCTCGGCAAGAACACCGGCCTCAAGGACACGCTTCTCGCGCGCCTCCTTGGCTTCGACAGTGGGATTGCGGCCGTTGATCAGGCGCTCGCGGATATCCGGTGGCGCGTCCTTGATCGATGGTAGCGGTGGATCATGCGACAGGCCGCCGGAGGCGGCAAGAAGCACACGCTTGCCTGAGCGCATCGCGAACCGACCGACGGATTCGCCGAGTTGCCGAGCGCGCCGATAGGTCGGCACTGGCGGCGCGGCGGCGTTGACGAAGATCGGAAGGATCGGGATCGACTTGAAGTCACCAAGGACCGCCTCCCACATCTGGACAAAGCCGTGATCGACCGGCATGCGATACGACACCGCGACGTCGAAATCCTCCGCCCGCACATGATCTATGAGTTCGAGCGCAGTCTTTTCAGGCACGTCCAGGGGGCCGGTCCCGCCGCCCCAGTCGCCAAGGGAGACCGCTCCCGCTCCGACACAGAACGACGGCATCAGGTCGTAGAAGAAGCCGTTGAAGTGATCGGGCGCGAACTGGATGATGTAGTCAGGCGCAAACTCCTTCACGAAGCTTCCGAGCCGCCCGAACGCCGTTCGGACGCGTTGCTCGGTTTCGTTGCTGGCAGGCCCTTTGTACATCAAGGGCGTATGGGACGCGCAGACGATGGCGACTGACATGATCAGATTCCTTGGAACGCAGAGTTAAGTTGTAGATTGCGCGCTGCTGTTTACTTCTTCACCAACGCGCACGGGCTTTCGGAAAGCGGGCGGTTGACAGTTTCACCAGGCAGCGTCTGCACTACGTTGTAGAGGTCCCACTCGCCCTTGTTCTCTCCTGGCTTCTTGACTCGGAGCAGGTACATGTCGTGGATCATTTTGCGGTCCGCGCGGATGTAGCCGCCGCTCGCAAAGAAGTCGTTGATACGCTCCTTTTCCATCTGCTTCATAACGGTCGGAGCATCGTCCGTGCCCGTCGCCTTCACGGCCTTCAGATAATGCGAGACCGAGGAATAGACGCCGGCGTGGAAGCCGGTCGGCATCTGCTTTGCCTTGGTGTAGAACCGCTCCCGACCACGCGCGTGTCTCCGGCGTGCGGTCCCAGTAGAAGGGAGACACCTCGTAGGCGTCGTGCGCGATCTTCAAACCCACGGCATGCACGTCAGTCAGCACCGATTGAAGCGGGACGATCTTTGCCTTCGCACTCAAACCGAACTCGTCGGCCTGCTTCAGCGCCGTTACCGTATCGCCGCTCGAAGCCGCGATCGCGATCACGTTAGCTCCGGCATTTGATGCGGTCAGCAGAAACGATGCGAAATCGGAGGTGTTGGGCGGGAAGACGGAGTTGCCCACCACCTCTCCGCCGCTGAGTTTTACCTGTTCGGTCGTGTCACGCGACAGCGCGTGGCCATAGGCCTGGTCCACCGTCAAGAAATACCACTTCGTTCCTCCGGCCTCGCCAACCGATTTGGCCGCGCCTTTCGCGAGGTTGTAGGTGTCCACTGTCCACTGGACAGTGAGTGGCGAGCAGGCCTTTCCGCTGAAGTCGGATGAAGTCGAGCCTGACAAGAGCATGATCTTGCTCTTTTGTGCAGCCAGGTTCTGCACGGCGAACCCGATCGGCGAGCCTTGCATGTCCGCGATTGCGTCGACCCCATCGAGGTCGAACCAGCGGCCGGCGATTTGGGAGCCAATATCGGGCTTGCCCGAATGGTCTGCGGAAATGACTTCAACATTGAGACCGGCGCCGAAATCTTCCGCGGCCATTTCAGCAGCGACAACGGAGCCCTTGCCATTCGCCTTTGAGGTGGGACCTGCGATATCGGTCAGGACGCCGATCTTCACCTTACCATCGCTAAACTTCGTGGCGGTGGTTTCGGCCAAGGCCGATCCCGCGGAGCATGCGAGGGCCAAGCAAACGGCTACGGCCCAATGGATATTCGAGTTAGCCATCTTTTCCTCCTAGGCCGCCCTGTTGGGGCGTGCCGGGATGCATTGCCGCCGTTCGAACTTGGATTCCATCTGAGTCTGTGAAATGTTCGCACCGCGAACACCGGCCGGAGGGGCCAATGCACCGTAACGTCAGGGCGCTTTCCCGAGGATTGGCGGTGATCGGCGAGCTCAACGCGAGCGGACCATCAAACGTCTTACAACTCGCGAGAAGGACCGGGCTGAACCGGACGACCTGCTACCGCTTGCTCGATACTTTGCGGCAAGACGGCTACGTAACACTCGACGAGACGAACGCGTTGTTCAGCCTGACACCCCGAGTGCGCACGCTGAGCGAAGGTGTGTCCTCACGCGACTTGTCGAGCCAGGCCGCACTACCGGCAATGTTCAGCTTGCTGGATGAGGTGTCCTGGCCGAGCGACTTTGGAGTTTTTGAATTGGGTTCGGTTCTGATCCGGGAGAGCACTCACCCGTTCAGTCCATTCTCCGTCCACCGCTCAATGGTGGGTCGAAGGAGGTCGCTTGTGCGTAGCGCGCTGGGCAAGGCCGTTCTGGCTGCTTCTAAACCGTCGCTGCGCCGCGAAATGCTCGACCTAACTGCTTCGCTTGTCGAAGAAGACGCCGAGTTGGCGAAGGATAGACGCTTCATCGATGACATCCTGTCGCAAACGAAGAAGGACGGCTACGCATCGTCAGTCGGCGGGTCTGAGGCAGGCATCAGTGCCATCGCATTGGCCATTCCCGGCGGTGGTCCAGTTCTCGGCAGCCTCAAC
>DATBYX010000645.1:0-2362 GCA_036513475.1 Xanthobacteraceae bacterium
ATCGAGCTCGACGCCACAGCGGACCAGCAGGTCAAGATCGCGAACATTGCCAAGGCCGCCATCGGCGATCTGCGGCCGCTGCGGGAGAAGGCGCAGGCTGCGCGGACCCAGGCGGTCACGCTTTTGACCGCTCCCACCATCGATCATGCTGCAATCGAGCGGTTGCGCGTGGAGCAGATCGTGCTTGCGGAAACGGCGAGCAAGCGCATCACACAGGCATTGACGGATGCGGTCGACGTGCTCAATCCCGAACAGCGCCGGAAGGTGGCAGACTGGATCGCGTTCAGTGGTCCGTGGGCGCGCTGGCATCGCGGTTGATGGACACGGGTTGACAGCATCCTTGGACAAGCGCGTCCTCTTGATCGAAGATGATTTCCGTCTTGCTGGGATGCTCAGCGAGTACCTCGGCAAGGCGGGCTTCCACGTCATTCATGCCGAGAACGGGACACGCGGGCTCGCGCTGCACGAACGGGAGCCGGTGGATGTCGTCATCCTTGATCTGATGCTGCCGGACACCGACGGCCTGGAAATTTGCCGGCTGATCCGCGCCCGGTCCGACAGTCCGATCCTGATGCTGACGGCGCGCGGCGATCCCATGGATCGCGTCGTCGGGCTCGAAATGGGCGCGGACGATTACCTTCCCAAACCGTTCGAGCCGCGCGAACTATTGGCTCGGCTGCGTGCGATCCTGCGCCGCAGCCGTGCCGGACCAAGAAGCAGACCAGGAACCGGTTCAAGCCCCGATGTGCTGCGTTTTGGCCGCCTCGAGATCGATCGCGGAGCCCGCGAGGCACGCATCGATGGAGCGCTGTGTCCGCTCACCGGTTATCAATTTGCCCTGCTGCTGACGCTGGCGGAGCACGCCGGCCGGGTCATGTCGCGTGACGCCCTAATGGACACGGTCAAGGGCGAGCCGATCGAGGCTTTCGACCGCTCGATTGATGTGCATGTCTCCCGGATCCGCGCCGCGATCGAAGATGATCCAAAAAAACCGCGGCGCGTCATCACGATCCGCGGCACAGGTTACGTGTTCGCCAAAGCCCAGGACTGAGGAGCCATGCTCGCTTTCCGTATAACCGATAGAACGTTTGGATGAAGCGGCTCTACCTTCAAATATATCTTACGATTGTGGGAGGTCTGGTTCTCGTCGTGCTGACGGCGGGCTTGCTTTGGCACTTCGTCGCGGGCGTCCCACCCTTCGGCCAGCCGTTCGAGATTGCCGGCGAAGTCGTTGCCGAGCTTGTTCCCGCCTCGAGTGCTCCGCTCGCGGTGCAACAGCAGGCGATCGACCGATTAGCCCAGCGGCTCGACGCGGATTTAGCGCTCTATGGCCGCGGGAACGAGCCACTGGCCGCAGCCGGTCGACCGCTTCCAGCGCCCAGCCGCGGCAGTCGTACCGGAGGCTGGCTGCGATCGCCGGCTGGGCCCGCTGTTTCAATACCTCTGCCGGACGGTCGGTGGCTGGTGGCACGCCTTCCGCTCCGGCGCCGCCCCAGCGCGGGCGTACTCGCGGCCTTCCTCGGGGTAATCGCCCTCGTGGTCGCCCTCGGAGCCCATCCCGTCGTCAGGCGGCTCACGGGACGGCTCGAGCGATTGCAACGTGGCGTCGAATCGCTTGGAGCGGGCGATCTGCGCGCGCGCGTCAAGGTCGAGGGCCGCGACGAGGTCGCGCGACTCGCCGAGAGCTTCAATCAGGCCGCGGCCCGCATCGAAAGCCTAGTCGACGCTCACAAAATGCTGCTGGCCCATGCGTCGCATGAGTTGCGGACGCCGCTAACCCGCATAAGGCTCGGTCTTGAGTTCGTTCAGGCGACTCCCGAACGCAAACTGGAGCTTGAGAGAAATATCGCTGAGCTCGACCAACTCGTGGACGAAATACTTCTCGCAAGCCGACTCGACGCGACCGAGCAACTGGATGTTCGGGAGGAAATTGACTTAGCCGCGCTCGCGGCCGAGGAATGCGCGCGGTACGACCACTGCTGCGTCGAAGGAATGCCTGTGATGGTACGTGGGGATCCGATGCTGATGCGTCGAATGATTCGCAACCTCGTCGAAAACGCCCACCTGCATGGCAAGCCACCCATTGAGGTGACCGTCGGACGCCAAAACGGTCAGGCTGTACTCAATGTATCGGATCATGGACCAGTAATCGTCGCAGAGGCGCGTGAGCTGCTATTTTCGACTTTCTACCGGGTCCCCGGACAATACGGCGCGAAGGGCACCGGCCTCGGCTTAGCGCTGGTCAGGCAGATCGCACGACGACACGCCGGGGACGTCGCCTACAACCCTGAGCGAGGAAGCTGCTTCACCGTTACTTTGCCGGCCATCGCCTAGTGCGGTGATCGACAACACCGTCGTGCAA
>DATBYX010000646.1:0-2532 GCA_036513475.1 Xanthobacteraceae bacterium
AGACTCGAAGTGAACGCTGCCGCGATGAGACAGATGCTCGAAGGGATGTGGGTGAACACCATCGTGTTCACGAGCCCGAAGCGGTTTCCAAGGCGAGCCGCTACCGGATAGGAGAATGCCGAGAGGACATTCGACCAGAAAAAGAATCCGCTCGCGGCAGTCAGCGAAAGATCGAAGCGCTCGAACAGCCACAACGCCAGCAGGGATTGCACCGTGAAGCCTCCGGCGAAGGAATCGAGGCTGAACAGGGCTGCAAGCTTGTACACCGTTGCGCGGGATTCCCCGAGCGCTCTCGGCGGCGAGGACGTTTGTTTGCTCGTGGCATGCGGCAGGAATGCATAGAGCACGGCCGCGAGCAGCCCCAGTGCAGCGTAGACATAGAACATGAGCTTGAGCGCGAGGATCTTTTCCATTCCGAGCGAGGCCAAAGCGTCGGGCGCTGCCGCGGTCAGCGCACCCGCTGCGATCGAGAGCGCGCCGATGAGGCTGTAGCGCGCGAAGGTGCGCGTGCGCTCCCGGTCGGGCACGCTCCGCGCCACCGCGGCCTGTTCCAGCGGGACATGGACGCCGATGTCTCCGGTTGTCGGATTGATCGTGCCGACGAACGCAACGAGCGCGATGAAGACGAAATGCTGGGAAGCGGGAAAGGCTATTCCAGTCGCGATCATCAGCCCGGCGCACGCCAGGAGAAGCGTGCGCAAGTCATAACGCGGAGCAATCAACCCGATCGCGAGCGTGAGCACGGCGGAGCCGAGCAGCGCGGCGGCAGCGACAATTCCGATTTGAACCGGGCCAAACCCGAGCGCCGAGAGATAGGCGGGCAGGATGAGCGCCGCGAAGCCGTCGCCAAACCCCCGCGCCGCCCGCGCGCTGTAGAGATAGAACATGACGGATCAGCCTCGGCTGTTGCGCAGCACCATGCAGGCCCCGCCCGCGCGGCGTATGCCCGCGCAGAGCGCATCGGCGCTTTGGCGCGTGTCGGCGCCGACCCGCACCTGATAGAATGGACGCGTGCCGCGTGTGCGTAAGATATGGCTCAGGATCATGGGATCCCGCCCGGAGAGAACCCCCGCATAGCGGTTCGCGATTCTCGCATAGGCGGCAAGCACCTGGTCGCGCGAAAAGCCGGCGCTGAGCTGGATGCCCCATGTACTCTCGGCCGAAAGCTTTACGCGCTCCTGCAGCTTGTCGACAAACGGATTGGGAGCACGCTTAAGAAGTGCCATCATCTGTCGGCAGTTCGGGATCGTCTTCTCGGGCTCGCGGTTGCCCCCCTTCGCCCATTCGTCCGCCGAGATCCCCGTGATCGCCTGGACGTATCGGCGCGTCTCCAGGGGCAGGCTGCGAGTGCCGGCGAGCCAGCCGCGCACGCGCGCAGGCCCGGCATTGTAGGCGGCAGCGGCAAGCCCGAGATTCCCGAACTGGTCCCGGAGCTCGCGCAGGAACTCCGCCGACTTGGGCAGCGCCTGAACGGGATCGAAGGGATCGAGCAAGCCCCGCTCGGCTGCGGTGCGCGGCATGAATTGCGCAATCCCCTGCGCGTTGTCGCCGCTGCGGGTGCGCGGGCCGGTCGCGTCCGACTGGAACCGGCTCTCCTGCCAGATCACGCGGGCGAAAAATTCCAGCGGCAGGCCGCTCGCGCGTGCGGCCGATTCGATCATCAGGCACATTGATTCCCGCAGGTCGGTCCCGGAGCTCGTTTGTGCTGCTGCCGGCGCCGCTGCTTCGCTGTTGGCGTCCCCACTCCCCGTCCCGACCTCATCCTGCTTCGCGCTTCCATCCGGCGGCTTGGCGCTCTCGTCCGCACTTTGGCCAAACGCGATCGATTGCAGGGCAAACACCGCGAGCGCGATCAGGGCTGACCGGAGAACATTCATGAGAGCGGTGGAAGCGGCTGAATGCTCAACCTCCCGGTTGTCATGCCCCGCTTTATGCTGCTTTATGCGGGGCATCCAGTAATCCCGGCACGGCAGGTTGAATCAAATCCGGACCAAATCAATCGCTCAGTGATTACTGGATCGTCCGCATGCGCGGACGATGACAACGATGAGTACGCTATCCCCCTTGGGTTAGCGCCCATGCCCCAGGGGGAGGTATCACGAAGGGTGAGGGGCGACGGCGTCCACCGCCTGGCGTATCACCTGCCGGATGTCCGGGTTCGACAGGAACAGGTCGTGGTTGATGAGCCCCCAGCCTTCTGCTGAGGCATCGATCACGCGCAGCCCGAGTTGTTCGAGCTGCGCCTTCTCGGCGGCGCCGACCCGGGTCATTCCGCCGGCGATCCAACCCGCAACGGCGAGCGCGCGATCATTGGTAGAGGTGACCACGGTGATGTTCGGGACGAGAGGCCGCATGCGTTCGAGCGAGGAGGAAAACACATCCATGTCGATATCCGGCGCGGCGAATATCACCGCGCCGAACCTTTCGGTGACGGCAAGACCGTGCCGCGCATAGATCTGCCGCAGCGCTTCCATGCTGAGCATGGTCCCGACGCTATGCGCCACGATATGGATGCGCCCGACGCCCGGGCTT
>DATBYX010000647.1:0-2727 GCA_036513475.1 Xanthobacteraceae bacterium
CCGCCCATTTGACATATTGCACGAGGCTGGAGCCGAAGAGCACGCCGATAGGAATGGCGACAAAAATGAGCGTCATGCCCACGGCCCATTCCGGCGGCAGAAACCGCCGGAACATGATCCAGACCAGAAAGGGCAGCAGGAGAACAAGCGAGAGATAGCCGAGATACGTCTCGCCGAACACGGTGTGCTCGATCATGCGCAGGTAGCGCATCCCGGGGGTAAAGTAGAACACCTTCTCGCCGCCCTCGAACGCGCCCGCGATATCGCCGCCGAGGAGGTGGCGCAGCATCACCCGCGCCATGCCGTCATAAACCAAGCCGTCATCGCCTGAGTCGAACGGCCGTACGCCACCGACGAAGCTCGCGTCATTGAGGAAGACCACAACGAGCGTGGCGGCGATAAGGGCGAAAGCAAGAACGGCGCGACGATATCTCCAGCGTACCAGCAGCCCGATCACCATCGCCGCAGCTATCAACGCGAGTCCACACTCGATCAGCTGAGCGAACCTGATGAGACCCGTGGGATCGAGCCGCATTGCAAGCGGCGGCTCCTCCTTGATCGAGACACCGAATATGCGCCTGCCGATATCCTCGTTTGAGAGCACTCGGCATTGCATGCTCGGATGCGCGACCAGATCAAACCGCTCGCCCGCGCGTTCCCACAACACCTCGCCGCGCCAGCACAGGCTGCTCCCGACAAAGTCCGCGGGAAAGCGATAGCTGATGAACCAAGGCATTGTGATGCGCCAGCGATGCAGGAAGGCGAACGAGCCGCCGTTGCGCGCACCGCGGTCGATATCGCTGACGCGGGAGTTCCAGTTGTATCCTTTCTCGTTGATGAAACCGAGCCGCAGCCACACCGGATCAGCGAACGCAATTCCAGTGACACGGCGGGAATGCATTGCGCGGCGATCGTAGATGCCATCGGCGGAGAAGGCGTAAGGCGCTTGCGGGTATGCTTCGCCGCGCCAACAGCCATCCACTGCGGGATTGCAGCGGTGCTCCGGCGGGTATCTGGTATTGAACTCCGCGGCCATGAGCTGGAAGGCCGCTGGTGGCAGTCCCCGTTCAAGCGCACTGCCCGGCGTGTCGATCAAAAAAACATTATGCCCTTCATCGATGCGCGGAGCCGCCCACAGGATTTGTCCAATAACAGAAGCGATCACAGCAGCTACGGCAACGAGCCATGCCGTGCGGCTCCTGGACAATGTGCCGCAACAAATACCGACGGCACAGATGACGAGAACCGCGTAGCGAACAAGATCGTTGATCGGCAGCCCGAGCACCGCGATCACGAGCACAAACACACCGAGCTTGCTCCAGGGGTCGTAGGGGTTTCTCTCGCCAACACTGTTGTTGTTGATCGAGGAACGTGCCGCCCCCCCGGTGTGCTCCCCTCCACCTTGTGGGGAGGGGTTGGGGGTAGTGAGATGCGAGCACAATCGTTGCCAAACTCGCCACCCTCCTCCCCAACCCTCTCCCACCGCAAGTCGGGCCTGCCCAACTTGCGCACCGTAATGCGAAACCGGGGCAAGCCCCGGTTGCGTGGGCGAGGGAGCAGAGGGAGTCTGCTGCTCGTGCTGAGCCCACCTCAACGGGATGGGCACCAAACGCTGCTCTGGTCAGACCGCATCATCCAGACTCGCGGTGGCGATTTCGGCAACAATCGCCTGTGCCGCCGCCTTCGGATCGCGCGCCGTCACGATGGGCCGCCCCACCACCAGATGATCGGCTCCGGCGCAAACGGCAGCGGCGGGGCTCATGACACGTTTTTGATCGCCGGGTTCGCCCCCCGCTGGTCGTATCCCGGGCGTCACCAGCAACATCCCTGCTCCCACGACGGCACGCAGGGCCGTCGCTTCCTCTCCGGAGCAAACGAGACCGTGCATGCCGATATCGCGGGCCTGCGCCGCACGCTCCTGCGCAAGCTCGGCGACCGTAAAGTCGTATCCTGCGGCGGCGAGATCTGCGTCGCTGTAGGACGTGAGCACGGTGACTGCAAGGAGCCGCAGGCTCGATCCGGCGCACGCATCGACCGCCGCATGCATGGTCTGCGGATAGGCGTGTACGGTGAGAAAGGACGCGCCGATCCGCGCCACGCTTTCAACGCCTTTGGCGACGGTGTAGCCGATGTCATGCAGCTTGAGATCAAGAAAGATGCGCTTGCCGGCGCTTGCCAGCACACGCGCAAAATCGATGCCGCCCGCAAAGGCGAGCTGGTAGCCGATCTTGTACAAGGTAACGGTCTCGCCGAGACGCGCGACCAGGGCCTCCGCCTCGGCTACTGTCGGTACATCGAGCGCGACGATCAGTCGTTCGCGCGGCTCAAGCTTCATGAGCTGTTCTCTGGATCTGGGTGACTTTAATCTTCGGAGTGTTCCCGCTCCAGCTCCTGGTTTGCGCCTGACCGTTCCGGACGGGCTTCCTCTCACCTGCCGGCAAACAGGTTGGCAGTGTCGATCAGCTTGCGCACGAGAGCTTTGAGCTCACCGGCCGCCCGCCCATCCCTGAGCTCGTCCATCTCGTCGAACGCCTGCTCCGCATTGCCGACCGACAGCTGTTCCGCGATCACCAGCGCCTGGCAGCCGACCGCGAGCACGTGCCGCAACGCCGATAATGACTGCACGACGCCGCAGGGTCCAGCCGACGCGCCCCCCAAGGCGAAGACGCGGCTCCGATAGGCAGCAAGCGTGGGATCGCCGCCCTCCCGCACGCAGGAGACCCAATC
>DATBYX010000648.1:0-4311 GCA_036513475.1 Xanthobacteraceae bacterium
GGCCGCACGGGATCACCGTGAACGCCGTGGCTCCGGGCTTCGTGCGCACCGACATGACGCAGCGCGGTCGCGGCGCCGCGGACTGGCCTGGAACGGAGGAACGCCTCGCTGCTCGAGCGATGATGGGCCGCATCGGTGAAGCTGGGGATATTGCCAACGCGGTGGTCTTCCTGGCCTCACCAGAATCAGGTTGGATCACGGCACAGACGCTGACCGTCGACGGCGGGCGGATGGACTACATCGGACACGGTTAGCTCAAGCGCTCAAGGCGGTGCCGTGATGATAACCAATCGCTGGCAGAGGCTCACAACGTCGATGGCAACAGCTCACAGGAGAACGCGGCATGGGTGACGGATTATCGGAGTGCTTCCTCTGCAACCCTGGACACCGCCCAATCATCGCGCAGAATGAGCTCGCCTTCGCGCTCAACGATGCCCACCCGGTCACGCCACTGCACGCGCTGATCATCCCCCGGCGTCACGCAGCCACCTATTTCGACCTTCACGAGCCCGAGCGGCGCGCCATCAATCTCATTCTCGATCAAGTGCGACTGAACGTGCTCGCTGCCGACACATCGGTCCAAGGCTTCAATATTGGCATGAACTGCGGCAAGACGGCGGGTCAGACCATCATGCACTGCCATGTCCATCTGATCCCGCGCCGGCCGGGGGATGTCGATCAGCCCCGCGGTGGTGTTCGTGCGGTCATCCCAGGCAAGGCGGCGTACTGAGCTGCACATCTGAAACTGTGAGCTGCGGTCTGCCGCTCTATCACGTTTTTGAAAGGTCCGATGCGGTTGGGATGCGCCCCTCCGGGGTATACTTGTCGACGGCCTCAGGAAGGTTTTGGGAGAGCCTGGAAAGTATCTCGTCTCGGGATAGCCCGGTATGTTGAGATAAGGTCTCCAACACGTCTGACCCGATAGCCTGTTCCAATTGAGAAGGAGCGATCTGTTTGTTTGCTCCGCGGCCAACCCAGGAATCCGCTACATCACCTTGGCCTGCCTGTTTAAACGTATTCACCAGATCGCGAAGCCCCCCGCCCAACAGGTCGCCAATGCCGGTGCCGCCGAGAATTGCACCCAAGTTTCCCGGAAGGCCCGCGCCTGCGCCTGAGGGTGCCTGAGCAAGGGTGCCTGCTTTACGCTGAGCTGCATTGAGCCATTCCGCAATCTTGTCTCTATTTTGATAGCCCGCCACAGCGAGGAGCGCCAAAAGAGCTGTCATCGACGGAGTCCCGCGGCTCATCCGATCCTCCTTTTCCGTTCGTTTTTGTGCAAGTCAGTATGCCTTGTGAAGGGGAGAGTTGTCCCCGCCGACGCTGAACATCAAGCGCTGCGTGGATCGCGCCGCGCGAAAATCCCCCACACGACCAGCACTATGATGGCGCCGACCACGGCACCTATCAGCCCCGCACCTTCACCAGGCTGATACCACCCGAGAGCCTGCCCCAGGTAAGTGGCAACGAAAGCGCCCGCAACTCCGAGCAGGGTCGTCACAACGAAGCCAGACGGCTCATTTGGCCCAGGGTGGAGGAATTTCGCGATGACTCCTGCCAGAAAGCCTATGATGAGGGTCCACAGAATGCCCATAGGGTCCTCCAATCCATCGTGCGACAAGCGAGAATTGATGATTTTGGTTCCGCATGCATCACGATTTATGTTTGCGCACGCTCAGCTCCACGCAGCGACTGGAAGGAGTATCTGGTGCCGGATTTTGGAACTCGAGTAGAATATCCGGCTGGGATCTTCTCGGTGTCCGAGGGGAAATCCGAGGTGGGTGTGGGTGAGCGACTGAGCACGGCTGACAAACGTGCCTCACTGACTATCTACGCACGGCCAAACCAAGCCGGCGAAACACCCGGACGTTACGTTTGGGTACGTAAGTCGTCGCGTCCGCAACGCCCTCCGCTCGCTGGCAGGATTTCCTGACGCGATCGCGCAAGAACCCTCGAGACCGCTCCTCAACGTGACCCGTTGGGATGTACGGGTCGCATGAAATGACGTCTGCTGAACTCCCGATATATATCGTAACTTGGATTGGCGTCCCAAATAAAGCGAACTATTTCGATGAAAAGCTCACTGTTTCTTCTGAGCTTGGGATTACTTGCTTCCAGAAGCGTGAAGGCAGCACGACGGATGCGCGCGTCCTTTGAGCCGAGCATCCGATAGACGTGTGATCTCGATAATGCCCCGTGCTTGACCATGACGTCGCAGCCGGCTCGGCGTCTCCTGGTTCGTACCTTCAGGCCCCCACGTTGATGAGAGTGCGCCACAAATCTAAACGAATTTCGAATCTGCCGAGAAAAGGGGGACGTTGGTTAACCGTAAGGAGGTTGCTGGGCGACACCTGCTCGACTATGCAAAAACTGCAGCTCATCACAGATGTAGATCAGATAAAGATCACACCTTGCACAGCCAGCTCAGGAATTCGCTCCGAGATTACCTGGCCGGCACGAACCGCGCGGTGAACGATGTCGTCTCGCCGGCTTGCGCAGCGTATGCCGGCACGACCCAGCTGCCCCCGACGCCGAACGCGCCCGACAGGTCCTGACCTACAATCAGGTCCACGGGCGCGTCGTCAAGCCAATTGGCCCGGACCTCTGACATCTCGTCGGCCCTGACCTTCAGCAACTCAATGGACTGTCCCGCTTTTCTTTTCTCCGGCGCTGCCGAAATGTCTTCCTTGCTATTTTCCTTGGCCGGTGCCGCCTTCGCCCATGTGAACGCGGACTTGGACGGCATCGTACCGCCCTCGCGCATGAACCAGCATCGCTTGCCATCGATCTCGCGCCACGACCAGTGTGCGCCGCCTTCGTGTCCCGCTGCATCCTGACAGCGAATCGCCGCAGCCGCGGTGGTCGCGCTGCTCATCGACAGCAAAAGAATGGCAGCAGCCACGCCCTTCATTGGTGCTCATCCATCTTTACCGGTGCCGGAAGCTGGAACCAGCGCGTGCAGTCAGGGGCCGCAGATAAAGGACGAGAAAAGTGTCCAAGGAGCGGCAAGGGTGATCTCGGCTTGGCACTTAAAATGGCGTGGAAAAAAAGATTACCGTTACCGGTTACCACCCCGAACTCAATTTCAGCCGCAATGCTGGTCTCTTCTGAGTGCTGCGGGCGCAGGCAAGAGATCGGGACCATGTCATTCTTCCGCTGCAGCAACTGTGGTTGCGTCGAGGACACCGCACTTTGCAATTATTGGGCGGCCCGGATCCGGGACACCTCCGCAGTATTATGCTCCGGTTGTGATTGCAAGATCGGCAAGTGGCATGGCCAGTTTCCGCGGGAGTCGGCGGAAAACTGGATCACGGACGAGCGCGGCTTTCTCTTCAGGAAGAGCGAGGTCGAGCACTGGCTGGGCCAGTCGATCGAGACCATTGCGTAGCTGCCGCGGGTCGTCCGCGTGTTGCTGCAAAATACTCATCATCAATCGACAGCTGAGAACTTCCCACCCGGAACAAAGCGCAATCCGTCGCCAAGCGGTGGGTTACGTCGCACAGGTCGCTCCAAGCAGGCGATTTGCCGGCTAATCCACGCACCCTACGAAACAGCCTCAATGTGCCCCGCGCAGCGGCGTGATGATCTCATCGTGCACCATGGCGATCTGCTCTTTGCTCGGCACCAGCTTGAACAAGAACAGCTCGATGCCCATGTCGCGATAGGCAAGAAGCTGATCGCGCACCTGCGCGGGCGGACCGACGCAGCCCGCCTTCATCGCCGGCGCAACGATGCGGGCCATGATCTTCTGCACCTCGGCCTCGGAGCCGTCGGACGCGAGCAGCTGCATGGCGCGCTCGGTGGCGCCCGCAACGGAATCGCCGAAGGCGATGAAAGGATTGAAGGCGTAGCGGACCTTGCGCCGGCAGTGCGCCGCCTTCTCGTTCATCACATCAATCGACTGCCGCAGGCTGTCCATCACCTGCTGCACGCTCTGTGCGGCCTTGTCGTAATCGAGGAACCACCAATCCGCCGTTCGCGCGACCATGTCGAGGCCGCGCGGGCTGCGGCTCGCAGTGAAGATCTCGGGCAGATCGGCAGTCGCGGGCCGCAGCAGCAGCTGCGCCTCGTCCACCTGATAGAATCTTCCGTGATAGGAGAACGGGCTCGTGCTCCACATGCCGCGCAGGACGTGGACAAACTCTTCCGCCCGGAGATATCTGTCGTCGTTTTCCAGGAGCGCATCGCCGCCGAACATGCGATGCTCTTCCACGTTCCAGCCTGTCACCAGGTTGATGGCGGTGCGACCGCGCGTGAGCCGATCGAGCGATGCCGCCATCTTCGCCACCAGGGTGGGATGCCATAGGCCGGGAT
>DATBYX010000649.1:0-3414 GCA_036513475.1 Xanthobacteraceae bacterium
CGCCTTGCGCTTCTGAATGGCGGAAGTTGAGGTCTCCAAAGCTCTCGTTGCTGGCGGACCTCGGCTTACCTACTCGCCTTTGATCCCCTTCTCCCGGATCACGTTGCCCCAGCGCGTGATTTCATTCTGGAGATAGGTCGCGAATTCCGCCGGGCTGCTTGGCGACGGCGTGACCCCGGCATGTTGAAGCTTGCTGCGGATCTCTGGATCCGCGAGTGCGGCATTGAGCGCCCCATTGAGCTTCGTAATCTCGGAGGGCGGCGTGAGTGCCGGAGCGAGGATGCCTGCCCACTGATTGGCGACCGCGTCCGCAAATCCTTGCTCGATCAATGTAGGCACGTCGGGGAAGCTCTCCGAGCGGCCCTGCGACGCCGCTGCCAAGGCCTTGAGCTTGCCGGCTTTGACCTGAGTGATGATGGTCGGCACGTCGGCAAAGAAGCCGTCGAGTCGCCCGCCGAGTAGGTCAATCACTCCTTGCGATGCGCCGCGATATGGCACGGCCTGAAATCTCACGCCGGCTGCCTCCTCGTAGAGGACGAGCGCGAGATGGGAGATGGCGCCGAGCCCGGTAACACCAATGCTCATAGCGCCAGGCTTATGCCTTGCCATCTCTGCGAGCTCGCGCGCCGAGTTGACGGGCATCGACGCGCTCACGACCAGCATCGTCGAGTTGCGTACTGCGAGCCCGACCGCTGCAAAATCCTTGCCCGGATCGTACGGCAGGTTGCCGCGCAGCGCCGGATTGATCGCAACCGCACCTACGGTCGTGAACAGCAGGGTCGTGCCGTCGGGCTCCGAGCGCGCAACGTATTCGGCCGCAAGGGCGCCGTTTGCGCCAGGCCTGTTTTCCACCACCACGCTCTGAGCGAGCGCGGTCGATTGGCGCTGCGCCAGAAGGCGCGCCACGAAATCCGTCGTGCCCCCGGGAGTAAACCCCACCACCAGCTTGATCGGGCGGCTATGACGATCCTGCGTAAACGCGGGTTGCGATATGGCGAGCGCCAGCAGGGCTGCGGTGCATGCCAGCAAGCGGATCAGGAGGAGCATGCCGGCAAAGATAGCAATGCACCCCCTGATCGTCATCGCGGCACTTGCGCGGGCCAGGGCCGGATTCTTGACCGCTCGGTGCGCGGTCATTAGGTCTACGCGGCAATGCGCCGCATCCCGATGGTTGGCGAGCATATGAGCCGCGAGCTTCCCGCCCACATGCGTCCCGAGCGTTCGTTCCAGGGATTAATCCTGGAGCTGCAGCGATACTGGGCGGATCATGGCTGCGTGATCCTGCAGCCGTATGACATGGAGGTGGGCGCCGGCACGTTTCACCCTGCGACCACATTGCGCGCGTTGGGGCCGAAGGCGTGGAACGCGGCTTTTGTGCAGCCCTCGCGCCGGCCCAAGGACGGGCGCTATGGGGAGAACCCCAACCGTCTGCAGTACTATTATCAATTCCAGGTCATCTTGAAGCCTTCACCCGACGACATCCAGGAGCTCTATCTCAAATCGCTGTATGCCATCGGCATTGATCCCGGGCTTCACGACATCCGCTTCGTCGAGGACGACTGGGAATCTCCGACGCTTGGCGCCTGGGGATTGGGCTGGGAATGCTGGTGCGACGGCATGGAGGTTTCGCAATTCACCTATTTCCAGCAAGTTGCCGGTTTTGAATGCGCGCCGGTATCGGGCGAGCTGACCTATGGGCTCGAACGGCTTGCGATGTATGTGCAGGGGGTTGATCGCGTCTTCGACCTGAATTTCAACGGCCGCGACGGCGAGCAAAAAGTGACCTACGGCGATGTGTTTCTGCAGGCGGAGCAGGAATACTCGCGTCATAACTTCGAATTTGCCGATACCGGCATGCTGTTTGAGCAATTCAGGATGGCGGAAGAGGCCTGCCGCCAATACATCGATGTCGGCTGGGTGACCGCGGGCAACAGCAGGCGCCATCTCATGGCCCTGCCCGCTTACGACCAGTGCATCAAGGCAAGCCATGTGTTCAATCTGCTCGATGCGCGTGGCGTGATTTCGGTGACCGAGCGTCAGAGCTACATTCTGCGTGTGCGCGAGCTCGCCAAAGCCTGCGGCGAGGCGTGGCTTGCGACACCGGCCGGAGGAGGATCAGCATGAACGCGGTGCCCGAAATCGGCGGACGTCAGCCGCTTGCGGTCGATGTTGAAGCTGGCAAGAGCTACTGGTGGTGTGCGTGCGGACGCTCGAAAAAGCAGCCCTTCTGTGACGGCTCGCATAAGGGAACGCAATTCACGCCGGTGGAGTGGAAAGCGGGAACGGCGGAGCAGGCGTGGTTCTGCGCATGCAAGCGCACGGGGAACCGTCCCCTGTGCGATGGCAGCCACAAAAAACTAACGATGGCTCCCGGTCCTGACCTCTCCTAGCCCCGGGGGAAACAGGCATGGAGCGCCCCGCCGGGAATGCCCGACCTTCTGCTTGAGTTGTTTTCCGAGGAAATCCCCGCGCGCATGCAGGCGCGCGCTGCGGAGGACCTGCGCAAGCTCGTGACCGACGGGCTGGTGCGGGCCGGTCTGATATACGAAGGTGCAAAAGCCTTTGTGACACCGCGGCGGCTGGCGCTTGCAGTCCAGGGGATCCCAGCCAAGCAGCCCGATGTGAAGGAGGAGAAGAAGGGTCCGCGCGTCGGCGCACCCGACGCTGCCATTGCGGGGTTTCTGCGCGGTTCCGGTCTTGGCTCCATCGCGGAGGCCCGGGTCCAGCCGGATAAGAAGGGCGATTTCTATGTGGCCGTTATCCAAAGGCCGGGGCGCGCCGCAATTGACGTGATCGCCGAAATCCTGCCCGAGGTCATTCGGGGCTTCCCGTGGCCCAAGTCCATGCGATGGGGCGAGCAGTCGGGTAAGGGTGCCTCCGATCACCCGTCGCTTGAGGCGAATGCTTCCGATGCCCGCTCTCTGCGTTGGGTGCGGCCGCTGCATGCGATTGTTGCGATGTTCGGACCGGAGACCGAGGAGCCCGATATTGTTCGCTTTCAGGTCGATGGCATTGCGGCCGGCAATGAGACCTGCGGCCACCGTTTCCTGGCTCCGCAGCCGTTCACGGTTCGCCGGCTCGATGATTATGCGGCGAAGCTGGAGAAGGCGAAGGTCATCATCGACCGCGAGCGGCGCAAGCAGATCATTCTTGCCGACGCCAGAAACCTTGCCTTCGCCCAAGGCTATGACCTGGTGGAAGACACCGAGCTCCTCGATGAGGTCGCCGGCCTGGTGGAATGGCCGGTCGCCCTGATGGGCACCTTCGACGAAGCGTTCCTCTCGATCCCTCCCGAGGTCATTCGCACCACCATTCGCAATAACCAGAAATGCTTCGTGCTGCGTGATCCGCGCAGCGCAGACCTGGTCAGCAAGTTCATTCTGGTCGCCAACACCGAGGCGCGGGACGGCGGCA
>DATBYX010000650.1:0-4625 GCA_036513475.1 Xanthobacteraceae bacterium
GCGAGCATCTGACCGGTCTCGATCGCCGGCTTGATCACGCCGCGCCAGTTCGGCGCCGTGAGCAGCAGCGGTCGAACGCCCTTCACGCCTTCATCCCAGATGAGCGCCCCGCGGCAACTCAGACCGGACACCGAGTAGAAGATGCTCTCCACCGCCATTGTGTAGGTTTCCTCACGGCCTCGTAGGGTGGGCAAAATCGTCTGGTGTGCCGTCGATGGTGGGCACGGCGCACCGCAGTCAAGCTTGCGTAGACTGCGTACACTTGTCTACGTCGATTTTGCCCACGCGGAAGGAACGGCGGGGCGCACGCCTTGCCCACCCTACGCGTTCGGGCCTATTTATCGCAACATAGGCCCGCGTCACGCACGCAACTCCGGGCGCAGAAAAGCGAAATCGCAGCCCTCGTCGGCGCCGAGGATCTCCTGCGCGTAGAGCTTGGCATAGCCGCGCTCCGGCTGGGTTTGCATCCGGGATCTTTCAGCAGCGCGACGCGCGAGCTCGCCCTCCTCCACCACGAGATCGATGCGCCGCTTCTTGACCGAGAGCCGAACGCGGTCGCCATCGCGCACCAGGGAAAGCGGCCCGCCTGAAGCGGCGTCGGGCGTCACATGCAGGACAATCGTCCCGAAGGCGGTGCCGCTCATCCGCGCGTCGGAGATGCGGATCATGTCCTTCACGCCCTGCTGCGCCAGTTTCCTGGGGATCGGCAGGTAGCCGGCTTCCGGCATGCAGGACGGCGAATGCGGACCTGCATTCTGCAGCACCAGCACATCCTGCGCAGAGACATCGAGCGCGGGATCGTCCATGCGCGCTGCGAGATCTTCCAGGGACGAGAACACGACCGCACGGCCTTCGTGCTCGAACAGCTTGGGATCGGCCGCAGAGCGTTTGAGGATGGCACCGTCCGGCGCAAGATTGCCAAACAGCGCAATGAGCCCGCCCTGCGGCTCCATCGGCTTCTCCCGCGCAGCGACGATCGACCGATCAGTAAAGGAAGCTTCATCCGCGGCAAGGCGCTCGGCCAGCGTCTCGCCCGTCACGTCGATGCAGTCGAGATGCAGCAGCGGCTTGAGCTCGCGCAGCAGCGCGCCCATGCCTCCGCTCGCATGGAAGTCCTCCATGTAGCCGTTGCCGACCGGCTTGAGGTTGACCAGCACCGGGGTCGATTCCGAGAGCCGGTTGATGGCTTCGAGCGACACCTTGATCCCGGCTCGACCCGCGATGGCGGTAAGATGGATCACCGCATTGGTCGAGCCGCCGAGCGCAAGCAGCACGCGCAATGCGTTCTCGACCGACTTCTTATTGATGATGCGCTCGGGAGTGCGCTGCGATCCGATCAGTTTCACCGCCGCCATACCGGTCGCCTCGGCAGCGCGCAGGCGGTCGGCATGCACCGCCGGGATCGCTGCCGTGCCGGGCAGAAGAACGCCGAGGGCTTCGGCCAGGCACGCCATGGTCGAGGCCGTCCCCATCACGGCGCAGGTGCCGGCGGTCACGGCGAGCTGGCCTTCGACTTGCGTGATTTCGGCTTGGTTCACCTCGCCGGCACGGTAGCGCGCCCAGAAGCGACGGCAGTCCGTGCAGGCGCCAAGCCGCTCACCGCGGTGCCGGCCCGTCATCATCGGGCCGGCCACCAGCATGATCGCCGGCTTACCCGCGGAAACCGCACCCATGAGCTGCGCCGGCACGGTCTTGTCGCAGCCGCCCATGAGAACGACCGCGTCCATCGGCTGGGCCCTGATCATCTCCTCCGTGTCCATGGCCATCAGGTTGCGATACTTGAGGCTCGTTGGGTGGAGAAACACTTCGCCCAGAGAGACAGTCGGAAAATCGAGCGGCAATGCGCCCGCCGCCACTACGCCGCGCTTTACCGCCTCCAGCAGCTCGGGAAAGTGGCGATGGCAGTTGTTGAACCCGGAGGGCGTGTAGGCAATGCCTACCACCGGTCGGCCCAGCATCGCGCGCGAATAACCCATGGACTGGGCAAACGAGCGCCGCAGGTACAGGGAGAAATCACGGTCGCCGTAGTTGGTGAGCCCGTTCGCCAAGCCCTGCACGCGTTCCGGCATTGGAGATTCCTTGCTCGACTTTGCTCGTTCTTGCCTGATTTAGCTCAAGAAAGGCGGATTGGACTGGCGTATTAATGGCTCGACATGGTACCGGGAACACCACTAAAACCAGCTTGGCAAAGTTCTAAAGAAGATTTTGCGCCGGGAACATGAACTACGAGCAGTATTTCGAGGACGCCCTTCGCCAGCTGCGGGATGAGCGGCGGTATCGGGTTTTTGCCGATCTCGAGCGGCTCGCGGGTCGCTTTCCGCACGCGATCTGGCACTCGCCGCACGGCGCGCGCCCGGTCATCGTCTGGTGCTCCAACGACTATCTCGGAATGGCGCAGCACCCGAAAGTGATCGGGGCGATGGTGGCAACCGCGACCCGCATGGGTACGGGTGCAGGCGGCACCCGGAATATCGCCGGCACGCATCATCCGTTGGTCGAGCTCGAATGCGAGCTCGCGGATCTTCACGGAAAGGAAGCGGCGCTCATCTTCACCTCCGGCTACGTCTCCAATGAAACCGGGATCGCCACCATTGCCAAGCTCCTGCCGGACTGTCTGATCCTCTCCGATCAATTGAATCACAATTCCATGATCGAGGGCGTCCGGCAGTCTCGATGCGAAAAGCAGATCTTCCGCCACAGCGACATGGAGCATCTCGAAGCTCTGTTGCGCGGCTGCCCGCCGGACCGTCCCAAGCTCATCGTGTTCGAGACCCTCTACTCCATGGATGGCGACGTGGCGCCGATCCATCGCATCTGCGACCTCGCGGAGCGCTACGGGGCCATGACCTATGCGGACGAGGTGCATGCCGTGGGAATGTACGGGCCCCGCGGCGGTGGTCAGGCTGAGCAGCAAGGCGCGATGGCCCGGCTGGACGTAATCGAGGGAACACTGGCCAAGGCGTTCGGCTGCCTGGGAGGTTACATCGCGGGGAGCGCCGCGCTCATCGACGCGGTGCGCAGCTATGCGCCGGGTTTCATTTTCACCACCGCGCTCCCCCCGGCCATTTGTGCTGCGGCAGCCGCGGCTATCCGCCACCTGAAGGTTTCGAGCTTCGAGCGCGAGCGCCATCAGGAGCGCGCTGCCCGGGTGAAGGCGGTGCTCAGCTCAGCCGGCCTTCCCGTGATGGGGAGCGACACGCACATCGTGCCGGTGCTCGTGGGCGAACCGGAGAAATGCAAGCAGGCGACCGATCTCCTGCTTTCCGAGCACGGTATCTATATCCAGCCGATCAACTATCCGACCGTGCCGAAGGGAAGCGAGCGGCTGCGCATTACGCCATCGCCTTATCACGACGACGCAATGATCTATGCGCTCTCCGAGGCCCTGCTCGATGTGTGGGAGCGGCTGCATCTGCCGCTCAACCGCCGCGCCCTGGCGGCGGAGTAGCTGCGTAGGTCGGGTTAGCGCGGCCCCGAACGTGCGGTTGCGTCGCAGCGGGCCGCGCTTAACCCGACCTACAATGCCCTGCTGCTAAACTCTTCAATCGTCATAGCCCGGCCGTTGCCAACGCTTGGGCAAAGGGACGAGCGGACCGCGGGCAAGCCGGCGTGCCGCCAATGCGACCGCAAGGCTCACGACCAGAAATCGTACCAGATGGTGCGCGCCCACGTAGACGGGATCGAGATGCAGCGCCAGCGCCAGCACCATCATGGTGTCCTGCGCCCCCGGTGCAAAGGCGACCGCGACGTCGGCGAGGCGGAACGGCAGCAACGCCACGACCAGCAAAGCAAATGCGGCGGCAACCACCGTTGCCACCGCGAAGGAGCCGAAAGCGGCACCGAGATAGCCCAGCAGCAGCCGCGGACTCGTATTGGCAAAGCGCGCGCCGGCAACGGCGCCGAGCGTGACCACGCCGGCACTGCCGACCCACCACGGCAGGGAGGCATTAATGAGCCCGGTGCCATGCAGCACGCCGGAGCCGGCCATGGCGCCGAACATCAAGCCTCCGGGAAATCTGATGCGCAACATGAGCAGCGCGACCGCCGAGGAGATGACGACGAGAATGGTGAGCTCCGTCAACGAGGAGACCGGACCGGCCCGCGGCAGCCCAGCCGCCCCGATTGCTGAGCCGAACAACGCCAGCCCCGAAGGCAGCCCCACCACAATCAACAGGACGCGCATGACATGCACGATGGCAATGCCGCGAATATCGGCGTGGAGCTCGGCCGAGAGCGCCATCACCTGCGCCATGGAGCCCGGGCTTGCCCCGAGCAAGGCCGACAGCGAGTCCCACCCATGCACCCAGCGCAGATAACAGGCAGTGCCGATGAACATGACCGTTGAGGATGCGATCAGAAGCGCGACGCTCAGCGGCCAGGACGCGATCCCGTGCAGCGTTTCCGGCGTCACCACTGCGCCTAAGAGCATGCCGATCAGCACGAAACAGACGCGGGCGAGCGGCAACGGCACCCGAACCGGCCGACCCACGAGCGCGGCAATCGCAACGGCAAGCATGGATCCCGACACCAACCCGCCCGGTAATCCGAGGATCTGAAAGATCAGCGCGCCCGCCGCTGCCGTGAGCAGCGTCTCGGCAGTGTGGAGCATGTCAGTTACGGCGGAG
>DATBYX010000651.1:0-6786 GCA_036513475.1 Xanthobacteraceae bacterium
CATGATCCAGGTGCAGAACGGGACCGTGAGCGTGGGATAGAGCAGGAGGAGCACCCACCAGCGATTGATCAGCTCGATCCCGGTATATTCGTTGATCACGGCAAACATCTTGAACAGCGGAATGAAGAGGAGCGTCTCCGGGATGAGGTAAGTGAGGAAGACTCCCGTCGCGAGCGCGACAGAGCCCCAAAACCGCATGCGCGAGAGCGCAAAGGCGGCGGGTACGCTGATCAGCATCGTGACGGCGACGACCACAACGGAGACGACTGCCGAGTTGCGGAAATAGGTCAGATACTGCGAAGAAGTGAGCAGCTCGACGTAATTGGCGAGCGTCGGGTGGCCCACCCACCACGGATTGGTGGCGGCGGAGATCTCCGCGCTGGTCTTGAGCGAGGTGATCAGCATGTAGACCGGCGGCATCAGGAAGAAGACGGCAAACACGGTGAGAAAGAAGTAAGACCAGCGCAGGGCCCAGCGTCGATCGCGGCTGATGCTGCGAAGCTTGCGTGCGCGTACAGGCGACGTGCCCCTCGTGGCAAGCGATGCGGCCGTCATGACATCTCGCCGGCGCGCCGATGCACGTCGCGCAAAATGAAAACAGCGGCCACCGTCAGGATCGGCACCATGAACAGCGACACGCTGGCGCCGAGCGGAAGGTCGCCACCCTCGATGCCGATGCGGAATGCCCAGGTGGCGAACACATGCGTCTTGTCGATCGGACCGCCTGCCGTGAGGATGCGCACGATGTCGAAATTGGCGAACGTCACGATGAGCGAGAACAGCGCGGTGATGGCCATGATGTTGCGCATCATCGGCAAGGTCACGTACCACAACCGCTGCCACCAGTTTGCGCCGTCGATGGCCGCTGCCTCGTAAAGCTGCTCGGGCACGGATTTCAGCGCGGCCAGATACATGATCATGAAGAATGGCGCTCCGATCCAGATATTCACCAGGATCACGGAGAACCGGGCCCAGTAGGCGTCTCCGGTCCACGGGATCGGACCGACCTTGAAAAGGTCGAGTATCCAGTTGAAGGCGCTGTAGGACGGGTCGAACAGCCACAGCCAGGCGAGGCAGCTCATGGCCGGCGGGATCACCCATGGCACCAACAGCATGCCGCGCCACTTGCGCTGCCCGCGCGCGGGGATGTTGTGCACGAAATGGGCAACGATGAAGCCGATCAGCGCTTTGAAGATAACGGCGGTGATGGCGAAGATGCAGGACTGCTGCACCACCATCCAGAAGGTCTCGCGCTTGAACAGGAACAGAAAATTGCCGAACCCGACGAAGCGCTCCATCGATTTGTTCAGGACCGCAAGCCGGATGGAATAGAAGGCGGGATAGAGGACGAGAAGCGCGATCAGGAGAAGCAGCGGCAGAGTCATCGCAAACGCAATGACGGACTTGCGCTGCATCCGCCGCACGAAGAGCGCGCGCGGGCGTACGCCCCCGGCAATCGGCGCTCTTTCCAGTGCTGCGTGCGCCACGGGCTATCTCGTCACCGGAATGCGCTCCGGCGGCCGGAGCTCAGGTCCGCATGAACCCCTCGACCTCGCCTTCCGCCCAAGCGAGGGTCGCTTCCATCGGCTCGCCCTGCATGTGGCGCACCGTCATCTTGGTCATGATCCCCTGCGTGTAGATCTGCACCGCGATCTTCGGCGGCGCCGGCGAGGCAGCCATCGACAGGATCTGATGATTGTACGGGTTGGGATAATGGTAGAGCGTGCCCTTGGGCGGACCCTCCTCGGCCCAGGTGTTGAAATCATTGAATTTCGCGAATGACGGCAGATCATAGCCGCCGCTCGCTGCGACCATTCTCTCCGCCGATGCGCGCTGCGACAGATGCACGAGCAGGCTCTTCGCCGCCGATTTGTTCTTGCCGAAATTCCAGATGCCCCAGAAATAAGGCACGAACGGCGCGTAACGCCCTTTCGGCCCCGATGGCATGCCGTGGGTCCATAGTTGCTCGGCCACCTGCGGAGCATCGCGCTTGGCCACTGCCCAGGCGCTCGGCGGATTCATGATCAGCGCGCCGCGCCCGGAGACAAGCCACTTGTTGTTAGAGGAGTCGTCCCAAGCCGGCGCATCCGGCGGGAAGAAGCGCGCCAGCCGCGTGTAATATTCGAGAGCCTGGCGCACCGGATCGGATTTGACGGTAATGTTGCCCTTGGCGTCGACCAGCGCGGCACCGAAGGCGTGGAAGACCGCACCGATGGTGTCGACGGAATCGGCGGTCGTGCCGAGCCCTATGCCGAAGGGACATCCGGCTTTGTGACAGGCCTCGGCCGCCTTGAGCAGCGCGTCGAGAGTCCACGCCTCGGCCTTCGGCGGCGCGCCGGTGGGATACATCGCCTGCACGTCGATACCGGCGTGCTGTTTCATGAGATCGATGCGCGAGCACGGCCCCTTGATCTGGCTCCCCACGGTGGCGGGCACCGCGATCCACTTGCCGTCAGGCTTGGCGAGATATTCAACGGTCGGGTTGACCGCACCATTCTCGCTGATGAGGTGCGCCATGATGTCGTCCACGGGATCGAGCCGCAGCGCATGATCGGCTGGCTGCCAGCTCGGAAAGGCGAGAATGTCGTGGCCGGCTCTGGCCTGCGCCTCGGCGGTGATGGTGATCAGGAGCTTGTTACCCTGGGAAGGGATGTAGTCGATCGCAATGTCGACCTTCTCCTTCTCCGCCCATTCCTTGACCAACGCAGTGGTCGCGCTGTTCGCTCCGGGGACCCAATGGTCCCAGAAGCCCATGGAGAGCTTGCCCGCGGCGTGTGCGCCACGCACATGCGGCGCAGTAATGCCGATCGATGCAGCGGCGGTGCTCGCCAAGAAACTGCGGCGCGAGAGTTTGCGCGTGAGCATGGGCGTCCTCCGGTTGTTTCCCGCTGAGCGCCGCCGCTTCCTTTTGCGGTCGAACTGTTGCGGCTTCGCGCCCGTACCGAAGGCAAGCATATCGCGTTTTTGCGGCAAGTGGAATTCGCAAAGGGCGAGACTGTAGGGGTGAGGCATGCCTCGCCCGTTCGGAGGCGACGCATGCGTCGCCCCTATGGACAGGTTAAGAGTCTCAAGCGACCGCCGCCTCGGCGGTGGCGGAAACCGGAAGCGACTGGCGGTCGAGCCGCAGTGTGAGGCAGAAGGCCGAGCCGCCGCTCCGCAGGAAGGATGGCAGCGGCGTGTCCAGCACGCGATAGCCGCGCGCTTCGATCTCTCTCCGGAGCCGCTCTCCCGCGCCCGACATGATGATGCTCCTGCCGATGCAAACGGCATTGGCCGCGAGCCGGCAGGCATCTTTCAAGCCGAGCTCGATGCGATCCTGCGGCGCGACCCGGTCACGGATAACGGCAAGCCCGGCGGGGGTAAACGCAGCAGGCAGATACATCACTTCTCCGCCCGAGAGCGGACAGAGCGCCGTATCCATGTGATAGAAGCGTTCATCCGCGAGCTCGAGTGCGACAACCTCGTGGCCGAACATGTCGCTCACGGCGTGCCGGGCGCCCGCATCGGAGCGCGGCCCGTATCCCATCCAGAACAGTCTACGCCCGGCATCGAACACGCAGTCTCCTGCGCCTTCGAGCACCACATCGCCCGGCAGCCTGGAAACCGAGTCAATAAGCCCGTGCGCCTGCAAGGCGCGAAACGCGGCTTCGAAGTGCGGCTCCTCGCGGCGACGCTCGGGATGGCGAAAGCGCGCGAGCAGCACATGGCGATTGAGCACCACGCCCGCGTTCGCCGTGAACACCAGATCGGGTATTCCGGGTACAGGCGGCACAAGCTCGACCGCGGCGCCGAGCTCCACCAGGCGCTGGAAGAGCGCACGCCACTCCCTCGCCGCGGCAAGATGCGCGCGCTCATCCCGCGCCCAGCTTGCGGGATCCATCCACGGATTGATGGCATAGCTGACGGCGAAATGCTCGGGGCGACACATCAGGAATCGGCCGCCCGGGCAGTTCACGTTTCTCATGTCCACCGCTTCCCCTCCATCATATGCATCAGGCTGCTTGCCGATTCCCGCGTGTGCCGCCGCCGATCTCGTCCAACACCTCCTCGAAGCGATCGAGCGCCCAGTCGAGATCGCGCCGTGCAATGACAAGGGGCGGCGCAAGTCGGACCACGGTGCGGTGTGTCTCCTTCGAGAGCACTCCCTTGGCCAGGAGCCGCTCGCAGACCTCGCGCGCGCTCGCGACCGCCGGGTCGATCTCGGCGCCGACCCACAATCCGCGCCCGCGCACCTCGTTGAGCGCGAGGTGATCCAATGCCCGCAGCCGCGCGAGCATATGCGCGCCAAGAGCGGCGCTGCGATCGACCAGCTCCTCGTCGCGGATCACGTGCAGCGCTTCGAGCCCAACCGCGGCGGCGAGCGGATTGCCGCCGAAGGTCGAGCCGTGCGAGCCGGGGGTGAAGACGTCCATCACCTCGCCTCGTCCAACAAAGGCGGAGACCGGCAGCACGCCGCCGCCGAGCGCCTTACCGAGAATGACTCCATCGGGACGAAAGCCCTCGTGCTCATAGGCAAACCACGCGCCGGTGCGGCCGAGCCCGGACTGCACCTCGTCGAGAATGAGGAGGACGCCGTGCGCATCGCAGATCCGGCGCAGGCCCGCGAGAAAGCCATGGGGCGGCACGATGATGCCCGCCTCGCCTTGAATGGGTTCCATCAGCACTGCTGCCGTGTCGGGCCCGATGGCGCGCTCGACTGCGGCAAGGTCCCCGAACGGCACCGCGCGGAAACCAGGCGTGAACGGGCCGAAGTCATCGCGATAATCGGGCTCGTTGGAGAACGAGATGACAGTCGTGGTGCGGCCGTGAAAATTCCCGTTGGCCACGATGATCTCGGCGCGGTCGCGGGGAATGCCCTTGACGCGATAGCCCCAGCGACGCGCGGCCTTGATCGCGGTCTCGACCGCCTCCGCCCCGGTGTTCATGGGCAGCGCGGCATCCAGCCCAGTCAGCTTGCAGATCTCCGCCAGGAAGGGGCCGAGACGGTCATTGAAATAGGCGCGGGAAGGCACCGCGAGGCGATGCGCCTGCGTATCGAGCGCCGCAAGAATGCGTGGATGCGCGTGCCCGTGGCTTGCCGCCGAGTACGCGCTCATCATGTCGATGTAGCGCCGGCCGGCAGTATCCCAGACATGCGCGCCTTGTCCGCGCGCCAAGACGACCGGAAGCGGCTCGTAATTGCGAGCGCTGTATCGGCTCTCGAGTTCGATCGCGTTCATGGCACGCCTCCTGGCACATCGCACTGATTCGCCAGCTCGAATCTAGGGCGTGGCTGCAACATCGGTGGCGAAAGTGAGAACGCCGCCCGGCCGAAACGGCGTCCGGCAATCCTTTGTGCGGCCGAAACGGCGGAGCGCGCTATGTAGCCCGCATGAGCGTCAGCGAGATGCGGGGCCATCGCACCCCCGGATATCGCTGCGCTCAGCCGCGCCTGGGCACGAGCAGCCTTTCCGGGTAACCGGAAAAACGTCGTACAGGACGCAGCGCTACATGGCTCACGATGCGGGCCACTCCGAGGTCATCCTCGTCGATCAGGCTGCTGGTCAGCTCCTCGTATTCCGAGAGATCCGCACAGACGATGCGAGCGATATAATCGACAGCGCCGCTCACCTCCCAGCACTCCACGACCGCGTCCAGTCCGGCAAGGCGCTTCTCCACCCGCCGGCCGCTGGCCTGCTTCTCCAGGATGATTTCAGCAAACACGTTGACGGGACGTGAGAGGTGGCGAAGCTCGATCACCGCCTGATACCCCGCGATGATGCCGGCCCCTTCCAACCGGCGCACGCGTTCGAGACCAGCGCGCGGCGACAGTCCGATCCGCCCGGCAAGCTTTTGAATCGTCGAGCGCCCGTCGCGCTGGAGCGCTGCGAGAATCTTGACGTCGATTGCGTCCAAGGTCGGCGGGCGCTTTGCAGCCATTGCCGTCGTCCGGCTCAGTCGAGCGCTTCGTCCTTGACCGGCACGGTGTAGTTGAGCGCGAGCCTTCCACCGTCGGCGTAGATGGTCTCCCCGCTGATATAGCTCGCATCCTTGGATGCCAGGAACACGGCAATGCCCGCGATCTCGTCGGGCTCGCCGATGCGGCCAAGCGGCGTGCGCGCCAGGATCGCACGTTTGGCATTCTTATCCGTTGCGACCGCTTTGAGAATGTCGGTCATGATCGAGCCGGGCCCGATCGCATTCGCGCGAATGCCGTGAGGCGCAAGCGCCATCGCTTTGGTCAATTGATCGAGCGCGCCTTTCGAGGCGCAGTAGGGCGCGTGATTGGCAATCGCGACCACCGCGTTGATCGAGCTCATGTTGATGATGGCGCCGGGCGGCTTGCCGGCGTTGACCTGCGCCACCATGCGCCGCGCAGCCGCCTGTCCGACCAAAAAAGCGCCTTTGAGATTCACCCTGAGGATGCGGTCGAAATCGGCTTCCGCAAGATCCAGGAAATCGGCACCATGGGTGACGCCGGCATTGTTCACCAGAATGTCCAGATCTCCGAACGCGCGGCACGTCTCCTCGACCACCTCGGCGGCACTGCCCGCATTGCCGACATCGGTTGCAACGAAACGGCAATTCTTGTCCCCAAGCACGCGGGCAGCGGCCTCGCCCGCCGCGGCATCGATATCGGCAATGACGACACGTGCTCCTTCGGCGACGAAGCGTCGAGCAATGGCGAGCCCGATGCCGTTCGCTCCGCCAGTGACGATGGCAACCCTGTTTTCAAGCTTCATCCCTGCACCCCACAGCCTGCGCTCGCGTGAGACTATCAGTTCGCGAGCGCGCTGCGAACCACAG
>DATBYX010000652.1:0-3160 GCA_036513475.1 Xanthobacteraceae bacterium
CAATTGCCAATTCAATCGCCTGCCGCCACGCCGCCATGAGCTCAATCCTTGTTCTTTCGAATCAAGCGGCAAGCTACAAGCCACCTCAGGAAAAAGGAATCCTGCGCATATGATCTGTTTCAAGGAATCGATGAACTAGGTGTGCAGGTGTGAGAATGCCGATGTTCGTGAGCTGTCGGGCATTAGAAACTCGCTCCCCCTTGCGCAATGTCCCGGACCCTCAGCTCATATCCTGATCTCGCTGATGCGCCTCCCTGGACGCTGCGGCAGCAGGCTAATGCAGATCACAATGAAGATCGCTATCGCCGCAGAAGCGAGCGGGCGGCTCAAGGCCAATCCACCATGGTCGATCGGCTTGTCGAGAAAATCGCCGACCGTGGCCCCTAGCGGGCGCGTAAGGATGAAAGCCGCCCAGAACAGGAGTACGCGCGATACGTTTGTCCAGTAATACAGACCTGCGAGCACCGCGAGACCGGCAGCGAAGACAAGGGCGCCGCGCTCCTAGCCCAGCCCACCGGTATCTGCAATCCAGTCGCCGAGCGCGGTCCCGAGCGTTTGTGAGAAGGTAATAGCCGCCCAGTAAAAGGCCTCAACCTTCGGCCTGCTCACGGTATCCACCGAAATCGTGCCCTCGGACCAATACCAGAGAACAAGCACCAGGATGAGGGACCCGAACAGCAGTAACAAGCCGCCGGTGTAGCCGATGCCGAGCGAGCGGTCGGCAAAATCGGCCATCGTGGTGCCGAATGTGGTCGAGGCGACGACGGTCGCCCAATAGAGGAAAGGATGGAACCGCTTCGCAACGATCTGTGCGACCACGAGCGCGATGAGCAGCGTGAGGAATATCGCCGTACCAGTGAGATACCCCCAGTTCAGCGTCATGGTCACGGTATCCCCACCGGTCTCTCCCAGGGTTGTGGCCGCGATCTTGATGATCCAGAAGACTAGGGTGACTTCGGGCACCTTGCTCAGCGCGCGGTCCCGCAAGGCTGGATCGTTCATGCCGCATACCTGCTTGGTTTGGCTCGTAAGCCCCCGCGTCCCCCAATGCACGAGCGAGGCGTTCCGCTGCATTGGCGCCCCTTAAAAATTCTTAATGTCGGGACAGCCCCCGAACCTACTTTATGCACGGGTCTTGCGGCCGGCCACTTGTGTAGCGCGGGCATTTGGCCTCACACTGTCCATGGCACGAGGGGCTGCGAACGGAGAGCATGCATGGTCACCCGCATCAGCAAGACTGGCGCGATCTATTACGACTACCCTCCGTTCGACCAGGCGGAACTGGAGGAAGGACTCCGGTCGGAAGTGAAGGAAGGAGCAGCGAAGACAATCGCCCTGGAGCGGGTTGAAGCTGGGCGCCACGCCTTCATTGCGGTAGGGGAAAGTGCGCAGCTTGTTGGTTGGTGCATTAAGCGCGACGATGGCTGGTACATCCAGGGCAGAGATGGCAACAGCCCCGCTGGACCATTTGGGACGCTCGCTGCGGCCACCGGTGCCGCTCAGCAAGTCCTTGCCCCGCGCGCATCAATGCCGGTCAGCAAGCCCTCCCCCCATTGAGCGGGTGAAAGCAATTCCGGGCGCACGAAGCACCGGCGCTTCAGGCTCGGCCGCATCCGGCACCACCGCGCGAGCGGGTGGAAGGCTGACGGTCTGAGCTGAGCGCAAAGCGGCGCTGAGCACATCGCAACAGCGGCCCGCGGACGCCGCGGTGGTCCGGCAGTAGAGGCGCAACGCAAACGCTCGCCAGAAGAGGAGGACGTTGCAAGGTGGTTTGTGCTTGGCCGCGCGACTATTGCTGAATATCTCGGAGCGCCCCAACAACAGGCGGAGCGATAAATGCGGGGGAGGTCCCGGCGCGAGGTGGCGGCAGCGACTCGGCCTGCGGCTGGTCAGTCATCAGCACCAAGATGGTCGATCTGCGCAGGCACTTGCCGGATCGTGTCGCCTTCGCGCACCAATCGCAGTTCAAGAGGCTCGGCGCCGAGCAGTTGCGGTATGGAAATGACCACTTCCTGATCAGGGAGGAGCACGGACGTGACGCGGAAAACAGGAGCACAGTCCGAATCCCCCACGCGAGCAGTGGAAACGACATGCAGCCCATCGGTTTTCCTGGTGTAGTAGGTGATGATCGACAAGTTGCCGAACTTGGCAGTGATGGCCGTACCAGGCTCGAGCGGCTCGCCTTGCGCCGTTGCGAACGTGAGCGGCAAGGCAAGGAGCGTGGCGATTACGAGCCTCATGATCACCTCCTACGGGGGCCTAGACATAAGAGCATATGCGCGCATATCGGGAGCATATGCACGTATGTCAAGAGGAGGAACGCCGATGGCTCGCGGCGCCGGTTTGGCTCGGGCCAAATCCTACGCGATCCATTCTTCGTGAACCGGCCTGTCCTGGCGCACACGATCTTCCGCGGTCGCTTCAGGCAATTTTTTTCACGCATCACCAACATTTCCTGCCGATCATCGTTGTTGGCTTCAAAATCCTGTCCGGCTCTAGCTAGGGGCGCACTCCACTCATCTGCCCATTTGTTTGGGGATTTGCGTCATCTGGGGATAGCGTGACTGGCCCCTCGAGCATGGCAATGGGGAAGTGCCTTTTCACGGCGCACTTATGACCGCATCCCGTCACTTCACCCACCCAGCTTTTAGATGGGCGACTTAGCTCACCGCCACACGCAACACCTGCTCTGTCGTTTCGAGAAGGGACGCAATCGGAGTGTAGCTGCTGTGAAGCAGATGAATTGCGCCACGCACCGTCGCGGCTCCGATCATTTGCTCCCCCTCGATCCCAACGAATACAGATGGCCCCCACAGCGCTTCCAAACGCAGGTCGCCAAAATTCGCCTCGAACGGCAGAACTCCAAGGTTAGAGACCATCATTTCACACGCGCACACCCGCAATTCGAACTGAGCGATCCCCTGCACACCGGGCTTGCTCGATATAAATTGGTCAAACCCGCTGAAGACCGCCGACAGGCCGCCCGGCGTTCGCATGTCCGCAAGATCATCACGGACGGAACGTGCAATCTCCCAAAACTGGATAGGCGACTTCGGATTGTACGAGCCTACGGGAAAGATGATCGACAAGGCGCAATCGTCGCCTCGGCCCAAAATCGTCCTGTTATTGACGGGTGAGACAACACGAACCGGCGCCTCTC
>DATBYX010000653.1:0-11861 GCA_036513475.1 Xanthobacteraceae bacterium
CCCCCCGATCAAGTCGGGGGTCGCCGACCCCGGATCAAGTCCGGGGCAGGCTCTCCCCCTTTCAGGGGGAGGTATTGCAGCACCGCTTGCGTGTTCCGCAGCGATGACAGCGGTTGCGCTTTGCATCGGTCACGCCGTGGCACAGGCGCCCGCCGGCGCACCGAGCGAGACGGCGCAAGGGATGGTGGGCGCCTGGGAAATCTCGAACGCGGCGCGGGACAAGACCTGCGCGGTCAGCTTCAGCGTCGATACCGGCGAAGGCGGGTTCAAGCTCGACCTCGATCCGACGTGTCGGACTGTGTTTCCCTCGCTCAGGGATGTCGGAGCGTGGGCGATCGGGCCGAAGGATTCGGTGCAGCTCCTCGACGCCAAGGGCGCGGTCGTTCTCGATTTTGCCGAAGTCGAGTCGCGCATGTACGAGGCCGAGCGCAAGGGCGAGGGACTTTTCTTCATGCGCACCCAGGCCGCCATCCGCGCCGCAACGATTACCCCGGATCAGCTGTTCGGGGACTGGACCCTGCTGCAGGAATTCGAGAAGCCACTCTGCAAGCTGACGCTGTCGAACACCTCGGCGGGTGGGACAAGCTATCAGATCATCGTCAAGCCGGGCTGTACTGCCTCCATTGCCGGCTTTGCGCCTTCCACTTGGCGGATCGAGGACAACGAGCTGGTGTTCGCCGGCCGCTCGGGCGCCTGGCGATTTTCCGAAAGCGATGCAACCACCTGGGAGCGCATCCCGCCCAGCACCGATCCGCTGCTGATGATGCGCCAGTGAGCCGGCTGCGAGGACATGGCCCGCTGAGCTGGATTAACCTTGTGAGATAAAAAGAGCCCCGCCGGGGCGGGGCTCGCAGTGAGAGACGTTCATTCTGCCCATATAGTGGGGAAGGACGACGGTCACAGCATCTGCGTTAGAAGCAGGCGACGCAAGTTAAATAGCTGTAAAATCGCAGAAATTGCAGCTTTGAAGATGTAAACGACCTGGAAAGACCTCGCTTGCTGTCCGGCCGTCCGCCAAATATTTGCTGAACCCAGACTTGCTGGTTTGCCACAAAACTGCACGCGCCATGGTCTCGCCCCGGCGGAGATGCTATGTCGCCCTTGCAGGAAGCATAGTCGGGCAGATCAGCGAACCCTGATCTGCCTACTCGGCTTGTCAGAGACCGCATGAAGGAGAGAGAGTTTGTACCGGCATATGCGAGTTGCAACCTGTGCGTCTCTCATCGTGTTCGGCGTCGTTCTCGCTGGCGGGGCGATGGCTCTCGTTCCCTCATTGGTCGATCGGCTTTCGGTCAGCAGAACTGAATTATCGCCCGCGCCGACGTGCGCAAGCACGCAGGCAGCATCGAAGGGCAAGGACTGCATCGTGCGGCACGATCCGCCCGTGGGCACGGACGTCCAACCGGTTCAGCCCGCGCAGGTCGAGGCTTCCTCCGAGATCGACAACCCACCCCAGCGAACCTTGCCTCAGCAGCACGCGGCCGCACTTCCGGACCAGCCAATCGAAACTCCTGAGATCGTCGCGCCGGTTCACTCGGAAGAGGCCTCTGCGACCGTGCACTCGCCGGAGGTTGCCGCGCCCGTGCACGAGACCGTGCCCCAGCCGCCGCATGCCGAGGAACGCGCGCGCGCAAAGCCCACGCGCCAAACAAAGTCACGGCTGTCCCATGCGAACAAAACGGCTCGGCAGGATCAGACGGCGGAGCCGCGCACGCACAAGGCTTTGGCGGCGATGCGGCGGTTTGAGGATTCCCGGCGCGACATTCCGATGAGCGCCTATGCGGCCGAGGGGCCGCCACGCCGAATCATCATCCGGCCCACATCGATCCAGGACGTGTATTACTACTCCGCCCGCCCCTGGGAATAAGCGGGGGGCGTACCAACGCAGCCTGCTCTATCGCATAAGTCTTCGATCGTGTGGCCCCTGGGTCCCGGATCTTCCCCCGGGTCAAGCTGGGGTCGTCCGGGATACGAAACACCTCGTGTCCCGGCCGAGTGCAGTGAGGGCGTCTTCGACGCAGACAGGTTTACGCAGTCTGCGCAAGCTTGACTGCATGCAAAACGAGAGCCGGAATCCAGGGGCCATATGATCAGCAGCACCGTTTCCATGAATCGGCGAGGAGTAATCGGAAAGCCCAGGCAGGCGCCTCACCCACCGCCCACGAATTGCAACCACACGACCCCGAATGAGATGGTGAGAAGCGTCAGCGGCGCGCCAACCTTCGCGTAATCCCAGAAGCCGATGCTCACGCCATGCGTGCGGGCGATCTGAACCACGATGAGGTTTGCAACGGAGCCCACGATGGTGAGATTGCCGGCCAGCGTGGATGACATGGCAACGGTCAGCCAGGCGCTTTCCGGGTCAGCCAGGCTCGCCACGAACGGTTTGAGGACGAGCACCGCCGGCACGTTGCTGACGAGATTGGACAATACCGCTGTGACCAGGCTGAGCAGCGGCAGCCGATCGAGATGGAGGCCACCGACTGCATGTATCACTTCGGGAGTGAGCACCGCCTTCTCGAACCCTGCTACGACGATAAACAAGCCCATGAACATCAGGAGCAAGGTCCAATCGATCCTGTTGTAAACCTTCTCCGATTTTACCCGCCGGGTAAGCAGAAGGAGCGCGCCCGAGATCAGTGCAGCTTTCGCCGGGGGTTGCCCTGCGAAACAGGCAGCCACCATTACCGCTGTGATCCCAACCGATTTGATGAGCAGTGCGGGATGCACGTGCTTGGCAAGTGGTTGAGCGTGGGAGCGCTCTCTTGTCCAAAATTCTCCGGGAAAAAGGAGAACGATCAGCAACAGCGTGAGCGACAGACCAACTGCCGCTATCGGTGACAGCGCTGCAGAAAACTCCGCGTAGGGTATCTGCGAGAAGCTGCCGATCATGATGTTCTGAGGATTTCCCGTAATCGTGGCCGTGCTGCCGATATTGGACGCCATGGCGACTGCGAGCAGATAGGGAACGGGGTTGCGGCGAAGCCGTTTCACCGCATCGACGACAAGCGGCGTGAGAGCAAGACAGATTGCATCATTGACCAGAAACGCGGAGAAGAATCCGGAAACCAGGATGACTGCCGTTAGTAGCAAGACTGGGCGACCGGCTCGCGTGACGACCCAATTATTGACGACGTGAAAAAACCCGGAAAGCCGAATGTTCGCAACGATGATCATCATCCCGAGCAGGAGCGCGATGGTATCGACATCGATGGCCCGGTATGCATCGTCGAGCGACAGCAGGCCGGTCGCCAGCATCAGGCTCGCGCCCAAAAGGGCCGCGCCCGCCCGATCCATATGCGAGCCGGGAAGCTTGCCGATGGCGATGACCAGATAGGTCCCCATGAAGATGAGAACGGCTGCAATATTTGCCGTGTCCTGCTTCCAGACTGCCTGGAGCTGAGATGACCACTGAAACAGCCAAAATGCGGCAGCCGCGGCAAGCAGGACGAGTGCGCCGAGCCAAGACGCGAGCAGCGCCCAGCCCGGTCGCTTTTGCGTGCGCCCGCGGAGACCGGCCCGTCCGGAATTACGCATCAACATGAGCTGGCGAAATAGGACGAGCCCGCGTGATACAGCCGCCAGAAATAATTGCTGTCCCGTCGAGCGGGGTGCCGAATTTTTGACGCACTCGGCTCCGAGCGGCTGCCTGAGTTTTCCAGGATCGCCTCCGCTGCATGAATTTTCTTGCGCACTGACGGTCCCGGAAGGGTTGGCATACTCATCGAGGCAAATTGGTTGTGCGACGTCGCGTCAAACCCGTCCCTGCGCTTTCGTGGCCCATAGGCGCATGATCGAATCGCTCATACCGACGACAATTCCGCTGATGATGAGCAGCATGGCCAGGATCAGGCCGGCACTGATCGGCTCGCCCAATGCAAGAGCTGAGCAGGCAACCCCGACGACGGGAACCACGAGGAGCGCAAGCGAGGTTGTGATCGCGGGCAGATTTTTGTTGACGATCTGCATCGCCCAGTACGGCAAGGCGATGCCCGCTGTGCCCCCATACACCAAGAGCGCGAGCAGCCGAGCGCTCCATTCTATACGGGGCACACCCTCGAACAGGAGCGCCAGGGGAGCGAGCGTACAGGTCGCGAGGAGCACCTGCCAGGGAACGAGCTGGAAAGGCGAAGACACCCATCGATGGGCGCGGACATGCAGGATGCTCGCCGCCCAGCAGAACGACCCGAGCAACACCAGGAGATTTCCCATCACCGCTGCGTGGTCGTGCCAGGGGAAGCTGAAAGGATTGAACAGCACCGCGAGCCCAAAGAGGCCGAGGCCGATGCCGGCTATGCGCGCGCGCGTCAGCGCTTCGCTCAGGAATATGCGTGCGCCTGCGCTCACCCAGAGCGGGGTCGTGTAGCCAAGCACGATCGAGCGGCCGGCGGGAACAAACTGCAGTCCGACGCTCACCAGGACGGCGAAAGCGACCATGTGCAGGAGGGAAACATTGAGCACGACGGCGATATCGCCGCGCTGCGGGAGCGTCAAAGACCTTCGGCCGATCGAGATTGTGAACAGGATGGCGGTTCCCACCACGGAGCGCAGCAGCAACGTCCACAGCGGCGGCACGTCCTGCAGGATCGCCTTGATCACCGGCCAAGCCGTCCCCCAGCCAACGGCAACGGCGCCCAGGAGCAAAATGGCCTCGTGCGATCGCAATGAGGATGTGTTCTGCTGCCCCACGTGGTCCCGCTGAAATGCCGATCCGCTGTTGCTGCTTGCGTCACACGCACCCTATGTATTCCCGCTGCTCAGGGCCAGAGCAGCTTTTTGGCGACTGAGATCAGCGCTGCAGGGTGGGCAAAGGCGCGCATTGCTCAGTCCTTTCCGCGGGGGCAAAATCGTGCGCGCAACGCAGTCAAGCTTGCGCAGACTGCGTAAACTTGTCTGCGCTGCCCACGCGGCGACGACACATCAGACGATTTTACCAACCCTTGTATTAGCGCGAATCTACACATGACCACTCGTCCGCAAGGCCGCCCCCCCTTTCGCGCCGATCACATCGGCAGCCTCCTGCGTCCCACCGCACTGCGGCAGGCCTTCCGGCGGCATGCAGAAAGGGAGATCGGCGATAAGGAATTCGCGCGCATCCAGGACGACTGCATCCGCGCTGTCATACGCATGCAGGAGGAGATCGGCTTTGAGGTGGTGACCGACGGCGAGTTTCGGCGCGGGTCATACTGGGGCCGGTTTGTGGAGCGCACGGCTGGGCTTGATATTCGCCCCGCGCTGCTCAGGTTTCGCGATGAGCGCGGTGAGGAGGCCGATTTCACCGCGCCCTACGCGAGCGCGCCGGTGCGACGTACCCATCCGCTTGCGCTCGATGAGTACGCGTTCTTGCACCAAGCGTCGGGGGTTGCGGCGAAGATCACCCTCCCCGCACCTTCGACCATGCATTTCTTTCGCTTCTCCGATTTCGCAGACCCCGCGGTCTATGGGGACGCCCAATCCTTCTTTGCGGATCTCATTGCCGTGTATCGCGACGAGATAGCGGACCTGGTGCGGGCCGGCTGCAGATATGTCCAGCTCGACGAGGTAGCCCTCGCGCTTCTTTGTGATCCGGCCATCAGATCGAAGATCGAGAGCGCGGGCGGTGATCCCGATGTGCTGGTTGATGTTTACATCGACGCGATCAATGAAACGATCTCAGCCTGTCCTGCCGATGTGGTCGTCGGTGTGCACATGTGTCGGGGAAATTTCCGCGGCCGGTATCTCGGCGAGGGCGGATACGAGTCGGTTGCGGAGCGCTTCTTCACCCGCACCCGGGCCAACCACTTCCTGCTCGAATACGATACCCCGCGGGCGGGGGATTTCGCACCGCTGCGCTTCGTATCGAGCGGCAAAGGCATCGTGCTGGGTCTCATCAGCAGCAAGACGCCGAGCCTCGAGGGAATTGATGCCCTGCGCCATCGGGTCGAGGAAGCAACAAAGCATATTGCGCTTGATCAGCTGGCGATCAGCCCCCAATGCGGCTTTGCGAGCACCGCCGCCGGCAATCCGCTGACCGAGGCGGACCAGCAGGCGAAGCTCCGGCTCGTCGTTGCAGCAGCCAGGGCGATCTGGAAGTAGAGTGGGCGGACCACGCCAAGGGCAGGCCCCCCACTCAACCGGCAAATCCGCCCGCGTCCAGAAAGGTCTGCTCCTGGGCAGTCGTGCTGCGGCCCATGATCGCGTTGCGATGGGGAAAGCGCCCAAATCGGCGGATTATCTCGGCATGTTGCTCTGCATCGCGCGCAAATTCTTCTTCGCCGTAGCTGCGCGCCAGCTCAAGGCAGTGCTCCTGGTCGGGCAGATATTCCGAATGCATGAACGGCAGATAGAAAAATTTGCGCTCCGCATGCGCGATTTTCCGATCAAAGCCGCGAGCGAGCGAGCGCTGCGCCACGGCGCGCACCATGGGGTCGCAGTCGTAGCAGCGCCGCTGCCCGCGGAACATGTTGCGCGAGAATTGATCGAGCACGATAACGAGCGCCAATGCCGATTCCGGCGTTTCTTCCCAGGCCCCGAGCTTGCCGCCTGCGGCAGCTTCCCAGACCGCAAGAAAGCGCGACGCGATTTCCTGATCGAACGCCGGGTCCTTCTTGAACCACTTGTCAGGTCCTGCCGCGCGCGAGAATGCCAGCACCTCATCGGGGCCTGCCGTCTGCTCGCTGCCGCGCTCGCGTGCCTGCGTCACTGCATCACCCTGCCAGGACATCATGCACTGAGCACGCGATCATGCCTTTTGTGTCCATAACGCGCCTTCGCGTGCGATCCTGGCGTTACCTGCCGGGTTTCCTGTTGCAGTCGGTGCGCGCAGCCCGCCAGGCCAAGGGGGCGCCGGGAAATCTCTCGGTCAGTCTCTTGCGCGATGCCGAGCTCGCCTTCTGGACGCGCACGGTGTGGAGCGACGAGACCGCCATGCGCGGCTTCATGCTCTCGGGCACCCACCGGCGCGTAATGCCGCGCCTGCTGCAATGGTGTGACGAGGCAGCGCTCGTCCACTGGATACAGGAGTCCTCCCAGCCGCCCTCCTGGGCGGAGGCGCACCGGCGCCTGCAGCAGGACGGGCGGCCTTCCAAGGTGAACCACCCCTCGCTGGCGCAACAGCAGTTCGCGTTTCCCGCGCCGCACAACAGCGGCGGGGTGCAGATCAAATGAGCGACGGCTAAGCCGCGCGGCGTGCCGGAGCACCGCTCAAGGTTCGAGCTCGGTGTCCCAGTAGAGATAGTCGAGCCAGCTCTCATGCAGATAGTTCGGCGGGAACAGCCGGCCGTTGCGGTGCAGATGATGGACGCTGGGCTGAAACGGCATCTGCGAGGGCCACATGCGCGCCTCGGCCATGGTCATGTTGCCCTTCTTGAGATTGCAGCAGGAGCAGGCGGCGATGACGTTGATCCAGGTCGTGTGCCCACCGCGGGAGCGCGGCAGCAGGTGATCGAACGTGAGGTCGTCGCGCGAGCCGCAGTATTGGCAGCAGAACCTGTCGCGGAGAAAGACATTGAACCGGGTGAAGGCCGGCTGGGTTGCCGGCTTCACGAAGTTCTTCAGGGAGACCACGCTCGGGAGCTTCATCTCCATGCTGGGACTGCGCACCGCGCGGTCGTACTGGGCAACGATGTTCACCCGCTCGAGAAAGACCGCCTTGATGGCGTCCTGCCAGGACCACAGCGACAGAGGATAGTAGCTGAGCGGCCGGAAATCGGCGTTCAGCACCAGTGCGGGAAACCCTGTGGGCGAGACGTGCACGTTCAAGGCTGAGCTCCCAAAACCGGCTCCTCGACTCCTTTCCCTCCGACGCTGCGACAGGCACAGTCTATAGGGCAGCGTGACGGGATTGTGAAGGCCGCTCCGATAGTTAACCGGTAGGGCGAGGCGGGAACCCGTGTCGCCGCGCTCATGCGGGCTAGGTGTCACGAGAATGGGGTAGCCGGGATGAGCGAAGTGATATCCGGGGGGTACGGGTGGATTCACGCCCCGCGCACCCGGTCGATGATGGCCAGCGGATCCGCAGCCGCGTCCCCGTGCCACGCTATATGCTGATCCGGACGAACAAGGACGAGCTTGCTGCGGTAGAGCTTCTCGGGCCGATCGAGCGGCAATACCCTGAGCGGGACCCCCCGACTGCGGGCCGCTGTCGCCAGCGCTTGCGCATCGGTTTTCGCGCCGAAATCAAGCAATGTGAACCCTTTGCCGAACGCGTCATAGACAGCGCGCTCCGGCGCAAGCCAGAAATGCGGCGCGCGCGCGCCGGGGCGATCAAGGGGCGTGTAGCTCTCCCAGCTGTCCGGCGGTGAAGGCGTGCCGTCCGGGCAGATGATCGGCGAATTCTCATACCGCTCCCCGAGCTGAATGCCGACGGTAAGATATTGCGGGCGGTCCTCTTCCATGATCCTTGCGCCGAACGCGAGCCGCGCAGCTGCTGCGTGCAGCGTGTCCTCCTCGAAATTCGCAGGCACGACCCAGCCGTCCATCACCCGGGTGCATCTCACGCCCAGCTCGGAATTGCGCACGCCCATGGGGCGGCGCTCGATCTCATAGCTTTGCAGGAGGCGCGGCCCCGTCCAGCCCTGATGCACGGCGGCGATCTTCCAGCAGAGATTCATCACATCGCCGATCCCGGTATTCATTCCCAGTCCGCCGAGCGGCGTGAACAGATGCGCGGCATCGCCGGCGAGAAATACGCGCCCGGCCTGATAATGCTCTGCGACGCGCGCAAGCCCTCCGGTCCATGGTCCGCCGGAAATGATCTCGAACGCGACGTCAGCGCCGATCATCGCGGCGATCACGGACTTGCCGTCGACCTCGCGCCAATCGGCTCCCCGCGGCACCTGATAATGAACGACCCAGGTCTCACGCCCGTCCTGCTAGTAGAACATGCCGCGCATGTCGGGATTGATGATCCAGGTCGTGTTGGTGGGCGACCGCCTGCTTGCGGCGATCAGTCCCGGGGAGCGAATGAAGAGGGAGAGCATCGTCCCGCCCATGAAGGCGCGCCGGGTGGTCCCGTCCTCGCCGATCATGTCGAAGCCGAGCGCGCGACGCACCGTGCTGCTGGCCCCATCGATGCCAAGCAGGAAGCGTGCCTCGATCTTACGGATGGCGCCGCTGCGCACATCCTCCACTTCCGCAGCGACATGATCGCGCTGCACGGAAAATGCATTGAGCCGCCGGCCGAAATGGATCCGCCCAGCACGGCTCTCGGCATGTCGCCGCAGCACGCGCTCGAGCACGATCTGCGAGACGTTGTTCGGGATCTCCGGGGTGGGCCAGTCGGAGTAAGGCCGCGGCAGCCGGCCGAATTCATGACCGCAGAAGCGCGTCACATAGGCCGAGGCGCGCGCGACGTGCGGCGGGAGCCCCTCTGCGCGCAGCTCGCCCGCAATGCCGAGCCTGCGGAAATGCTCCATCGAGCGCGCATTGGTGTTGTTGCACTTGGGGTGCTGCGTCGTATCGAGCTTGTCGTCGACCAGCATGGCCGGGACGTGGCGCCAGGCGAGCTCGATCGCCGCCGCAAGGCCCACGGGCCCGCCGCCGACAATGAGCACGAATGTTTCCGCATCCATGGCCGCGCTCTTAGTGCATGGACTAATACCTACCCGCGCGCGGTCAGGCGGCGGGCGAGAAATTCGCCGCCATGGCGCAGCCCCTCTTGATCGATGCCGTGGCCGACGCCAAGCGACATGTGCCACTCCACCGGGATGCCGAGCGACGCGAGACCCGCTGCGGACTGAAACAGCGCGTCAACCGGGATGAGATCGTCGCGATCCCCATGGATCAGCAGCACCGGCGGACGCGACTTGATCTCGCCTGCGAGCTTCTCCGGCTTGGCACCGAAGGGCGCGACCAGCACTCCGGAATATCCGACGATGGCGAACGGCGCGGTGGCGCGGCGCAAGCCCACATGCAGCGCCATCATGGTGCCCTGGCTGAACCCGACAAGCGCGAGGGCCGAAGCCGGCAGGTTCCGGCGTTTGAGCTCGGAATCGAGAAACGCCTCGAGCGCAGGCGCGGCCTTGGTGCAGCCGCGCCACCGCTCGTCCGGATCGCGGAAAGTGAGCGAGAACCATTGCCGGCCCGGCGACTGCAGGCAGCGTTCGGGCGCGTGCGGAGAGACAAAAGCCGCTTGCGGGAGGAGGCCCTGCCAGGCACGGCCGAGCTCGATGAGGTCGTTACCGTCGGCTCCGTAGCCGTGCAGGAAGACCACCAGCGCCTGCGCCGGCCCCGCGCGCGGCTCAAGGCGTGGTCCGTCGAGCTCAGCGGCCATTCTCAGCTCCTGCTATTTGTGCTTGAGCCGGCACGGGATCGCGCCGTTTGATGGCGCGATAGTAGTTCCACAGCACGTGGGCCGCCACTCCGCGCCAGGGCCGCCATTCTTCCGCGAGCCTGACCATGTCCCTGCTGGTGGGCCGCCGCTTCAAGCCGAATGCCAGGCGCGCGGCCTCCTGCAGGGCGAGGTCGCCGGCGGGCCAGGCATCCGCATGACCCAGACAGAACAAGAGATAGATGTCGGCGGTCCATGGACCGATGCCATGCAGCGCGGTGAGCGCGGCATGGGCGTCGTCGGCTTCCATGCCGGCGAGCGCCTCGAGATCAATCGCACCCTTGGCGATGGCGGCGCTGATCGCCTTGAGGGTCTTGATCTTCGGCCTGGAAAGTCCGAGCCGCGCGAGTCTCGCTGCGCGCGCTTGCCGGATCGCATCATGGTGAAATGGAGCGAAGGAAGCGGCAAGCCGTCCCCATATGGCAGCGGCACTTGCGGTGGAAAGCTGCTGCGAGCAGATGATGGCACAAAGGCCGGGAAATCCAGCGGGCCGCCGGCGCAGGGTCGGCCTTCCTGCAACGTCGATCAGCTTGGCAAGACGCACGTCCCCCGCGGTCAGGATGGCGAGCGCGGCATCGAGATCGGTCTCGTTGTGCAGAAAGCGGGAAGGCATGGAGCGCCGTTATAGGTGGTCGCGTAGAGTGGGCAACTGAAAAACAAGACGCTTCTGCCATGTCTGAGCCGGTGTTTCGTTTCGCCCCCAGTCCAAACGGCTACCTCCACCTCGGCCATGCGCTCTCCGCGCTCCTCAATTTTGACATGGCGCACGCCGCTGGCGGCCGCTTCCTGCTGCGCCTGGAAGACATCGACGCCGCGCGTTGCCGTTCGCAATACGAAGACGCCATCTGCGAGGATCTGGCGTGGCTTGGCCTGCGCTGGGAGGAGCCTGTGCGTCGCCAGAGCGCGCATTTCAACACCTATCGCGCCGCGCTGGCGAAACTCGACGGGTTGGGCATGCTCTATCCGAGCTTCGAAAGCCGCGGCGAGATCACGCGAATGCTCGCGCAACGGGGCGAGTGGCCGCGCGACCCTGACGGCGCGCCGCTCTATCCTGCACATGCGCATGCGCTCTCGCCGGCAGAACGCCGCGCCCGCCTGGCCGCGGGCGAACCGTATGCCCTGCGTCTCGACATCGCCACGGCGACGGCCCATGCAGGCTCGTTAACATTCACCGAGACCGGCGCCGGGCCGGAAGGAGAAAGGGGAACTATCTCTGCGGCTCCGCAGGTCTGGGGCGATGTCGTGCTGGCGCGCAAGGAGATCCCGGCGAGCTATCATCTCTGCGTCGTCATGGACGATGCGACGCAGGGCGTCACTCACATCGTGCGCGGCCAGGATCTGTTCTGGGCGACAAGCGTGCACCGGCTTCTACAGGCGCTGCTGGGGCTCCCGGTGCCGGCGTATCACCACCATCGGCTGATGCTGGACGCGGACGGCCGCAAGCTCTCCAAATCGACCCAGGCAACATCGCTGCGTGCGCTGCGTGCCAGCGGCGCTACCCCTGCCGATATCCGCCGGCTGGTGGGGCTCGCGTCTCCGTAGCCCGCATGAG
>DATBYX010000654.1:0-8756 GCA_036513475.1 Xanthobacteraceae bacterium
GCCAAAACAAGGGTGCAGTCGGCAATCGCCGCCTGCACGCTCTGATAAAGCACCGACTGATCGAGAATGCGATCAGCGCCGGAAGCCGCACGATGGGCGTGAATATTGGGCCAGCCGTCCCGCGGGTTGACCAACCGCAGCCGCGAGAGACCAAAATTCGCCATGACGCGGGCGGCGGCACCGATATTCTCGCCGAGCTGCGGCTCGACCAGAACGACGGCGGGCCCGGGCAGATCCGTCCAGTCCTTGGTTTTATCCGTGCCCGCCCCTGGCATGCATCAATACACCAACACGTCGTCCGTGCGCTCGCGCGATGCCAGCGCGCTTATCGGCCCGCCGGCGTCGCGGCGTCCAAGGCTTCGAAAGCTGGAATAGTGGGCTGCAAGCCGGGCAACGAGCTGCTGTTTCTTCTCCGAGCTGTAACGGCTCGGCGTAAATACAAACGCAAGCGGTACTGAACGCGACGGAAGTCCGGCAAGCCCATCCATCACCTGAATTCTCGGTTGGTCCTTGCAGGATCGGTTGCGCCGGGCCATAAGGCCGTGCCCGAGGCGCTCCGCTTGGGTTTCCCTTGAACATATGCGCGTGCAAAGGCTCGTCCGCAATGGCGAAGATCAAGGTCAAGAACCCGGTCGTCGAGATGGACGGCGACGAGATGACCCGGATCATCTGGGCTCTCATCAAAGAGAAGCTGATCCATCCCTATCTCGATGTCGAGCTCCTTTATTTCGATCTCGGGATTCAGAAACGCGACGAGACACGCGATCAGATCACGATCGATGCGGCGGAGGCGATCAAGAGAGTAGGCGTGGGCGTGAAATGCGCCACCATCACCCCGGACGAAGCGCGGGTGAAGGAATTCCATCTCAAGGAAATGTACCGCTCGCCCAACGGAACGATCCGCAACATTCTCGGAGGAGTGATCTTTCGCGAGCCCATCATCTGCAGAAACGTGCCGCGACTGGTGCCGGGCTGGACCAAGCCGATCATCATCGGTCGTCATGCCTATGGCGATCAATACCGCGCGACGGATTTCAAGGTGCCGGGCAAGGGAAAGCTGATGCTCTCCTTCTTCGGCGAGGACGGCAGCAAGATCGAGCGCGAAGTGTTCCAGTTTCCCGGAAGCGGTGTCGCCATGGCGATGTACAATCTCGATGATTCGATCCGGGATTTCGCGCGCGCGTCGCTCCATTACGGTCTCACTCGCGGCTATCCGGTCTATCTCTCCACCAAGAACACCATCGTGAAGGTCTACGACGGCCGCTTCAAGGACATCTTTCAGGACATCTACGACAAGGAGTTCAAGATCGAGTTCGAGAAGAAGAAGATTTTTTACGAGCACCGCCTGATCGACGACATGGTCGCGGCAGCACTGAAATGGTCGGGTGGGTATGTCTGGGCATGCAAAAACTACGACGGCGACGTCCAATCCGATACGGTTGCCCAAGGCTACGGCTCGCTCGGGCTGATGACGTCGGTGCTCATGACTCCCGACGGAAAAGTCATCGAGGCGGAAGCCGCGCACGGCACCGTGACGCGGCATTACCGCCAGCACCAGAAGGGTGAGCAGACGTCGACCAACTCGGTCGCGTCGATCTATGCCTGGACGCGCGGGCTTGCGCACCGGGCCAAGCTTGACGGCAATCCCGAGCTCGCGCGCTTCGCCTCGACTTTGGAGAAGGTCACTGTCGATACCGTGGAGGCAGGTTTCATGACCAAGGATCTGGCGCTGCTCGTGGGCGCCGATCAGCGATGGCTCTCGACCACCGGCTTCCTGGACAAGGTCGACGCAAACCTCAAGCAGGCGATGGCGGCTTGAGCGTCGGAACGCAAAGTTCCATTGCGGCGTTTTGCTCGCGTATCTCTCTGCGAATTGGGCGCCCCGCACTTGCGCGAACGCACGCGTTTTGATGTGAGATGTGCGGGGGCGCAATCCCCGGAGTTTTGCCCATGCGTGTCTGCAACTCGCTCGCGTTGTGCATCATCGTCGCCGCGCTCACCGGCGGCCGCGCCTCGGCCGAGGTCCCTGCCGCCATTGCAGCTCCGGGCGAGACCACGGTCGCCACGTTCCATGCCGAGGGCGCGCAGATCTATGAGTGCAAAGCCGGCAACGACGGCAAGCTGGCCTGGGCGTTCCGCGAGCCAATCGCGACGCTTTTGCTGGAGGGCAAGACCGTCGGCCGGCATTATGCGGGGCCCAACTGGGAGCACATCGACGGCAGTGCGGTAACCGCCAAAGCCGCCGGCAACGCGCCGGGCAAGACCGCAAGCGACATCCCTTGGCTCAAGCTTGAAGTGACCGGACATCGGGGAAGCGGGACGCTCTCGGGCGTGACGACAGTGCAGCGGATCAACACCCAGGGCGGCGTGATGGCCGGTGCCTGCGACAAAGCCGGTACATTTCACAGCGCGCCGTACTCGGCGGAGTACGTGTTCCTGCGCAAGGGATCTTAGAGCGCGTTCCGATCGTTTGATTGCCCGCGCGATCTCTCTCGCGGCCATGCTTCGAGACGCATCGCAGCGCGAGCGAATTGAAAAAGTTGAGCGTGATGAATGGCGATGCGCCGCTCCTCGGCATGAGGGCCGCGAGAGAGATCGCGAATGGATCAAACAGACCGAAACACACCATAGCTCAGCCGGCTCCCAGCGCCGAGGCGATGGCCTCGAGCGCTGCATGCGCTTTGGAGCCATCTGGGCCGCCGGCCTGCGCCATATCGGAGCGTCCACCGCCGCCCTTTCCGCCCAGCGCCTCGGCCCCCTTGCGCACCAGATCGACGGCGGAAAAACGCGCGGTGAGATCGTCCGTCACCCCGACAACGACGCCCGCCTTGCCTTCCCGACTGACCCCGACGATGGCTACCACACCCGAGCCGATGCGCTTCTTGCCTTCATCGGCCAGGCTGCGAAGGTCTTTCAGATCGATGTCGCTGACCGCTCGCGCGATGAGCTTCACATCGCCGACGGTGCGCACGCCGTCGCCGCCGTCGACGCGCGAGCCACCGCCCAAAGCAAGCTTCTTTCTCGCCTCGGCCAGCTCACGTTCCAGCCGGCGGCGCTCTTCCAGGACATGCGCGAGCCGGCCAGGCATCTCTTCCACCGGTGATTTCAGCTCCGTGGCGGCGAGCTTCGCGAGCTCACCCAGGTGATTGACGAATTTGCGCGCGGTGGTCCCGGTAAACGCCTCGATCCGGCGCACGCCGGCTGCGACTCCGGCTTCGCTCGCAAGCGTAATGATGCCGATGTCGCCGGTACGCCGGACATGCGTCCCCCCGCATAGCTCTACGGACCACCCCATGCTGTTGCCGCCGCTTGCTCCCATGGCGACCACGCGCACCTCGTCGCCATATTTCTCGCCGAAGAGCGCGCGCGCGCCGGAGGCAATCGCCTCATCGACCGCCATCAGCCGGGTGACGACCGGCGCATTCTGCAGCACGGCGTCGTTGGCAATATCCTCGACGCGGTCGATCTCCTCGCGCGTCATTGGCTTGGGATGCGAGAAATCGAACCGCAGCCGATCGGGTGCGACCAGCGAGCCCTTCTGCGCCACGTGATCGCCCAGGACTTCGCGCAGTGCCTCGTGCAGAAGGTGGGTTGCGGAATGATTTTGGCGTATGGACGTTCTGCGCGCATGATCGACCTCGAGCGCAAGCGCCGCATTCCTGGCGAGCTTTCCTTTTTCCACCACGACCGAATGTACGAACAGATCGGTTGCCTTCTTTTGCGTGTCGGTGACGCGCACCTTCACGCCCTCGCCGATCATCGTACCGGTATCGCCAACCTGACCGCCCGCCTCGGCATAGAACGGGGTCTGGTTGAGAATGACTGAACCGCTCTCCCCGGCGCTGAGCGCATCGACTTCCTCGCCTTCACGCACCAGCGCCACTGCCACTCCCTCGGCCGTTTCGGTCTCATAGCCGAGGAACTCGGTCGCGCCGACTTTCTGGCGCACTGCAAACCACACCGCCTCCGTCGCGGAATCGCCCGACCCGACCCATGCGGCACGCGCCTTCTCGCGCTGTTCTGCCATCGCTCTGTTGAAGCCGTCGAGATCGACCGCAATACCGCGCGGCCGCAGCGCGTCCTGCGTCAGATCCAGAGGAAAACCATAGGTATCGTAGAGCGTGAAGGCGGTCTCCCCTTTGAGCCTGTCGCCCATCCGCAGATTGCGGCTCTCCTCCTCGAGGATGGAGAGGCCGCGCTCGAGCGTGTTGCGAAAACGGCTCTCTTCCAGCCTGAGAGTTTCGCTGATCAGTGCTTCGGCACGGGAAAGCTCGGGATAGGCTTGACCCATCTCGCGCACCAGAGTTGGGACGAGACGCCACATCAGGGGGCTCTCCGCGCCGAGGAGCTGCGCGTGGCGCATGGCGCGCCGCATGATCCGGCGCAGCACGTATCCGCGACCCTCATTCGAAGGCAGCACGCCATCGGCGATCAGGAATGAGGAAGCTCGCAGATGATCAGCGATGACGCGATGCGAGGCGCCGCGCGGGTCCTCCGGCTCTACGCCGGTAAGATCGGCGACATGCGAGATGATCGCACCGAACAGGTCGATCTTGTAGTTGTCATGGGTGCCTTGCAGCACCGCGGCGATCCGCTCGAGACCCATGCCCGTGTCGATCGAGGGTCGCGGCAGAGGAACGCGCTTCCCCCCTGGAAGCTGTTCGAACTGCATGAACACCAGGTTCCAGATCTCGATGAAGCGGTCGCCTTCGGGCTCTGACGAGCCGGGCGGACCACCCGGGATGTGCGCCCCATGATCGTAAAAGATTTCCGAGCAGGGGCCGCAGGGGCCCAGCTCGCCCATCTGCCAGAAATTGTCGGACCCCGCGATGCGCACGAGCTTGTCGCTGGGAAGCCCGGCGATTTTCTTCCACAACTCGAACGCGTCATCGTCATCGATGAAGACCGTCACCAGCAGGCGATCGAGCGGCAGCCCGAATTCCTTGGTGACGAGATCCCAGGCAAGCTCGATGGCGCGCTCCTTGAAATAGTCGCCGAAGGAGAAGTTGCCGAGCATCTCGAAGAAGGTGTGGTGGCGCGCGGTGTAGCCGACGTTGTCGAGATCATTGTGCTTGCCGCCGGCGCGCACGCATTTCTGGGCGCTCACCGCGCGCGCATAGGAGCGCTTCTCGAGGCCGGTGAAGACGTTCTTGAATTGCACCATCCCCGCATTGGTGAACATGAGGGTCGGATCGTTGCGCGGCACCAACGGGGAGGACGGCACTACCTGGTGTCCGTTGCGGGCGAAATAGTCGAGAAAGCTCGCTCGGATTTCGTTGACGCCGCTCATGTCAGACGACTTCCACTATTCGGTACCCGGCGCTGCAGGATCGCGCATTGGCGATCCGCCCTCGCCTCTACGTGTTGCGCGCCGGCGCTGCTCTTTCGGCGCTCCGGTGGAGCTAAAATCACCGCGGCACCGCGATAATTCAACAACGCTGCACTCGGTTCGAGCGTGGCGTGGCTTTTAGCGGCGGCACCCTCCGCTGTCCAGGAAGCCCGATCGGACAACACGCTTATCGCGCTGACGACCGTCGGCTATACTTGTCCTTATCCGCTCTTGCGCAATCCGCCCTTGCGCGTACCCACGCGCGCCTTCCCAAGTCCGCCAGCACCCATGGACACTGCGCCACGCCCGCCTGTTTCGATGCTCGAGGAGCGGCTGCGATCGGGCAGCTTCGTCATCACGGCGGAGGTTACGCCGCCGGCATCCTTTCGTGCGCAAGACCTCTTGGAGCGCGCGCTGCCGCTGCGCGGGCTGGTCGATGCCGTCAATGTCACCGACGGCGCGAGCGCGCGAGCGCATCTGTCGGCGCCGATTGCCGCCGCCCTGCTCGCGCGCGAGGGCCTGGAGCCGGTGCTCCAGCTCACCTGTCGCGACCGCAACCGCATTGCGCTTGAAGGCGAGCTCATCGGCGCGGCGGTCTGCGGCGTGCGCAACATTCTGTGCCTCACCGGCGATGATCCGAAAGCGGGCGATCAGCCGGAGACGAAAGCCGTGTTCGACATTGATTCGGCCACGCTCACGCGCATTGCCCGCGACCTGCGCGATCAGGCAATGCTGCCCTCCGGGCGCAAGGTTACGGGCAGCGCGCAGTTTTTTCTTGGCGCCGCCGATGTGCCGATCGACCCGCCCCCCGGCTGGCACCCCGACAAGCTCGCGGCGAAAGTCGAAGCCGGCGCGCAATTCGCGCAGACGCAGTTCTGCATGGATGTGGAGATCGTCAGGCGCTATGCGGCACGGCTGCGGGAGCACGCAGCGCTGCGCGAATTTTTTCTGCTCATCGGCGTTGCCCCGCTGCGCTCCGCGAAATCCGCGCGCTGGATGCAGCAGCACCTCTACGGCACGATCATTCCCGATGCTCTTGTGCAACGGCTCGAGCGCGCAGTCGATCCGGCGGCGGAGGGGGAGCGCATCTGCGTTGAGCTCATCGAGGAGCTTGCTGCAATCCCGGGGGTTGCCGGGGTGCATGTGATGGCGCCGGCCAACGAGAGCGCCCTTCCCGGCGTTATCGCCGAGGTACGCCGGCGGCTGCGGCAACGCTGAAGCTGGCAGCGCTGAAGTGACGCCACGCGATTAAAGAACCTTCACAAGGGCGACGCATGCGTCGCCCTTGTTGCGAAGGAGGTGCATGTCGAGGCAGCGGCGAGGCAGTGCTTCGCCTCTACGAAGAAAAATAAACGCACGGCTGGGACGAAGCGGTCCCGAACCGTGCGCCAGCACTACTCAACGCGTACAACTTCGAAGAAGCGAGCCGGGTGTGCTCAGCCCTGCGCCGCCTCGCCATCGTCCTGCGGCTCCTCGCCGGTGAGAATGCGCTCGGCGATGAGCCCGGCGTTTTGCCGGACTGCGGTCTCTATCTTGGCAGCGATATCGGGATTGGCTTTCAGGAAGAGCTTGGCGTTCTCGCGCCCCTGGCCGATGCGCTGGCTGTCGAAGGAGAACCAGGAGCCGGACTTCTCCACCACGCCGGCCTTCACGCCCAAATCGATGAGCTCGCCCGCCTTGGAGATGCCCTCGCCATACATGATATCGAACTCGACCTGCTTGAACGGAGGCGCGAGCTTATTCTTGACCACCTTCACGCGGGTGAGGTTGCCGACCACCTCGTCGCGCTCCTTGATCGCGCCGATGCGGCGGATATCGAGGCGCACCGAGGCATAGAACTTGAGCGCGTGCCCGCCCGTCGTGGTCTCCGGCGAGCCGTACATCACGCCGATCTTCATGCGGATTTGATTGATGAAGATCACCATCGTGTTGGAACGGTTGATCGACGCGGTGAGCTTGCGCAGGGCCTGGCTCATGAGCCGCGCCTGCAGCCCGGGCAGGCTGTCGCCCATCTCGCCTTCGAGCTCGGCGCGGGGCACCAGCGCTGCGACCGAATCGATGACGAGGACGTCGACCGCGCCCGAGCGCACCAGCGTATCGGCGATCTCGAGCGCCTGCTCGCCGGCATCCGGCTGGGAGATCAGGAGATCATCGACGTTGACCCCGAGCTTCCTGGCATAGATCGGATCGAGCGCATGCTCGGCATCGATGAAAGCGCAGATGCCGCCTTTTTTCTGCGCTTCCGCCAGGCAATGGAGCGCGAGAGTGGTCTTGCCCGAAGATTCCGGCCCATAGATTTCAACGACGCGCCCGCGCGGCAGCCCGCCCACGCCGAGAGCGATATCGAGGCCAAGCGAGCCGGTGGAGACGGTCTCCACGTCCATGGCCTTGTTGTTCTTGCCGAGCCGCATGATCGAGCCCTTGCCGAAATTGCGCTCGATCTGGGAGAGCGCCGCGTCCAGCGCCTTCGATTTATCCATGGAGAATCCTTCGACGATACGCAGCGCAATTGCCATTGCTTTTGCTCCTTATGACCGGGATTGGGAGGACCGACAAACCGCCCCTCCCTCGATTGGCAGGACTGTACACGATTTGTTCTAGGTTCGCAAGATGTTCTTTTCGGCACTGGGGTACTGTCCTAATTCCAAGGGGTTTGTCCTGAATTTGCAACTGTCCTAATTTCATTTGTGTTCAATTCTGACCAGACTCACCCCCTAGCCATCCCGCTACACTCGCATACCGTCAATCATGGAGGAAGTGATGATAAGTGATGAGGACTCAATACACAGTAGCATTGTCAATGCTTGCGGGCGTCGCGGTTGGAGCTGTCTCTGTTGGCGGGCTATACGCGCAGGGTAAGGCTCCCGGCGCTTACGCCATCATCGCCTTCAGTGACGTGGGCGACCCTGCGGCCTTCAAGGCAAACGTTCTCGACAAGGCTCCGGAGGTAATCAAGAAACATGGCGGGCACTTCGTTGTCCGTACTAATGATATCACCGCGCTTCGCGCGGGAGACCCGCCGCTCAAGCGCTACGTCATCATAGGCTTTGATGGCGTTCAGCAAGCAAAAGCCTGGTATGGTGCAGACGACATGAAGGACATCAACGCGTACAACGAGAAACATACCAAAGGCCGCGCCTTTGTCGTGGAAGCCGCGCTACAATAGGGCGAGTTAGCACAATCGACGCCGGCACATCGGGTGCTGGCTCCATTTAAGCCAGCACCGGTACATCGGTACTGTCCTAATTCCGACCGATCTGTCGTAATTTGAGTCGCTAAGTGTCCGAATTAGGCATATGCTGGTTTCATCACCGACAGCGGCCCCGCCCAACGAGGTGAGGATTCGCCAGGCGCCGGTGGCTGAGAGACCCATCGCGCTCCCGCCTGTAAGCGGGAGCGTATCATGCACATCACCAAATTCTTGGAC
>DATBYX010000655.1:0-4013 GCA_036513475.1 Xanthobacteraceae bacterium
AATTCAGAACGGGCTGATGGGGAAATAGCGGAGCCAAAGATCGGCAAAATGGCCCTGCTCCCATACCCGGAACAACGCCCAGTTCAAAGCAAGCCTGATCGTGTCGTTGCCTTTGCGGACCGCTATGCCGATCCCTTCTCCGAAGTAGCGGCTGTCGATGTAGGCTCCGCCGCGAAATGCGCAGCAATTCTCTGAATCAGTTCCGTTGATCCAGAATGCGAGCGAGATCGCGTCGCCGAACAGGAGATCGACATCGCCGCGGCGCAAAGCCAGCCGCGCCACGTCGGTGTTCGGATAGGCGCGCAGCTCGACTTCGGTAAACAGGTCCCGCAGATAGGCCTCATGCGCGGTGCCTGCGACAACGGCCACCTTCTTGCCTTCGAGCCGCTCCGGGAGCGCATCATCGAGAGGCGAATCCCGCCTGGTCACGAAGCGCCCCGGCGTGCGGTAGTACGGGTCGGTGAAATCGACCTTCGTGCGCATCTCCGGCGTGGTCGCGATGGACGCAATTGCCGCATCGCCCTGATTGGCGGCGAGTGCCGGAATGAGCGTTTCGAAGCGACGCATCTGAACGGTGCAGGCAACCTTGAGCTCGTCGCACATCTTGCGCGCCAGCTCGACGTTGAAGCCCTGCGGGTTTCCGTCCGGACCAGCGAAGTTGAAAGGCGGATAATCGATCTCCGTGAGGAAACGGATCACAGTCACGCGGGAAAGATCCGGTTTCTCCGGCCGTCGCCGCGGGTCCCAGAAGCCGGGCACGCGAACGCTTTGATCGCCCACGCTCTGGGCGTATGCGCTCGGCTCTGCGGCAAAACCTGACACCAAAATCGCCAACCCAAGAAAGCAGACCCGTAGGGTGGGCAAAGGCGCGCCTGACCTGCGCTCAGCGTCTTCATAATCCCGCGCGCCGTGCCCACCAGGATCGGCCGACCGCGTGGGCAAAATCGCTATTTGAGGCTGCGCAGCCCGTCCGTGTGCGCAAGCGATTTTGCCCACGCGACAGCACGAGCGCGATTCGATTTCATCGAAAGTCGCGCTAGCGCGTCCCCTGACTGAAGCGTGAGTCATGACTTTCCCGGTACGGGTAGGATAAGGCGGATCAGTGGCGTTGAGAACCTTGAAGCGGAGCATCCTTCAACGTTGCCGCGACTTCCTGCCTCGCCCTCTTACAAATATCGGCGCAGATCGGCCGCCGCAGCTTCGGTGCCGCGCTTGAGGCTGAAGGGGGAAACAAAACGCCCTTCTTTGTCCATCAGATATACGATGGCAGTGTGATCCATGGTGTACTCACCGCCATCCAAGGGCACCTTCTTGTAATAGACGCGGTACGCCTTGGCCACTGTCGCGATCGCGGCGGGATCACCGGTGAGTCCGGAGAGGTGCGGATCAAAGCTCGACAGGTAGTCCTTCATCACCGCAGGAGTGTCGCGCTCGGGGTCGACCGTGATGAAGAGCGCGTGCGTGCGATTGGCGTCGGGGCCCAGCGCGCGCAGCATCTCGGAGACATCAAATAACGTGGTGGGACACACGTCGGGACAATGGGTAAACCCAAAAAACACCAGGAAGGGACGGCCTTTCAGATCCTGATCACTGACGGCCTTTCCGTTTTGATCAATGAGCTTGAACGGCCCCCCGACGGCGGCGATCTGCTGGGCGACCGGCGTCGACATCCGGCTGCTCACCACCAGAACAGCCCCGAAGCACAGAAAGAGGCCGGCAAGAAATGCGGCGCCGATCACCAGAATGCGAACGCTGCGCGCGGTCATGGCCTCTCCTCTATCCGCCTTTCATCTCAATACGCGCCCGTTTGCAGGAGCGGTTTCACAAGCAGGCCGCGATCCCTGCCAGAATCGTCTCATAGAACACCGCGCTGCCGTAATGCGCCCACAGCGCCAGCGTTCCGGCCAGCAACATGCCGAGCCCGGCGGCAATAATCACAAGAGGCCGCGAAAGCCGGTGGGCCGATGCTGAAGCTAGCTCCGACATGGACGAAGACATAGGCCCAAGGGCACCGTCGGACAATAAGTCTCACCGCAGATTGAAGCGGATCGGAACGGTGAGATTGACCTGCGGGCCAGCCAATTCCGCCGGGGGCGCCGGGAAAGGCTCAGCGCGGTGCAAGAGCGCAAGCGCCTCCTCATCGAGGGCTGCGGCACCCGAGCTGCGGGTGATCCGGCTGTCGATGACGCGGCCCTGCCGATCGAGGCTGAAGAACACCTGCGCAACACCCTGCTCGCCACGCGCCTGCGCCGCTGGCGGGTAACGCTTGTTGCGCTCAAGAAGGGCGACAATGCGCGTTGTCCAGGTTGGGACGACGTTGGAGGTTTTGGGCGTAGATCGTCCCACGGCCGGGGCGGCCGGAATTGCCGCCCGCTCCAACAGCGCTGCTTGCGGCGCCGAGGTCATGGGTGCCGGCGGCCGCGGCTCCTGCTGCTGCGGCGTTTCTTGTTTCACCTCCTGAGGCGGCTCTATCGGAATATCCGGGTTGGGAGCGGGTTTCACGTCGGGTGGCGGTTCTTCCAACGGCTCGGTCTTTAGCTCAGGCTTCGGCTCAACGGTTTCCTTGGCAATCTCGACGGGCCGCTCAGGAGAGGCGTCCGACATCACCTGCTCCGGGCCGGGCGGGATATCCGTCTCCAGAGTCGCAGGGGCGACCGGCACCGGTGAAAAGTCCACCACGATGGCAGCGGCAGGCTCGTCGGGCTCGCTCTCTTCGTGCCAAGGCAGCATTGCCGCGGCGATAGCGCCGTGGGCGAGCACCACAATCGCGCCGCTGATGAGCCAGCGCCGCAGGTCAACGCCATCTTCCACGGCCAGCGCCCTCATGGTCCGGAAACTTTCTCCATCGAGACCAGCGCGACCTTGAGGTAGCCCGCCGTGCGCAGGAGGTTCATGACCTCCATCACCTCGCCATAAGGGACAGTCTTGTCGGCACGCAAAAAGATACGCGTGTCCTTTTGCCCCTTGGTGGCATTGTCGAGTGTCCCGCCAAGCAGCTCGCGAGCCATCGTATCATTGCCCAGTGCAAGCGTGAGATCGGATTTAAGCGTCAAGTAGACCGGCTTGTCCGGCCGTTGTTGCGGCTCCGCAGTCGACGCGGGCAGATTGACCTGGATGTCGACGGTTGCCAGCGGCGCCGCGACCATGAAGATGATCAACAGGACCAGCATCACGTCGATGAACGGCGTGACGTTGATCTCGTGCACCTCGGTGAGGATGTCCTCGCCGTGATCCAGCCGCACGCTCATGAGATGACCATGGGCTTACTCGGCAGCGGTCGGGAGCGGCACATTCCGCCGCTGCGAACCGGGAGCCGCCGCCGGACGATCGAGGTCACGGCTCACCAGGCGCATCACCTCCGCCGCGCCATCGCCCAGGAGTGCCCGATACCCGGCAGTCGAGCGCGCAAACACATTGTAGATCATGACAGCGGGAATGGCGGCAGCCAATCCGAAAGCAGTTGCAAGCAACGCCTCGGCAATGCCGGGAGCCACGACTGCGAGATTGGTGGTGTGCGCCTTCGAGATGCCGATGAAGCTGTTCATGATGCCCCAGACCGTCCCGAACAGCCCAACGAAGGGCGCGGTAGCCCCAATGGTGGCCAGCACTCCGGTGCCGCGAGATATTCGCCGGCTGAAGCTCGCTTCGAGGCGCTCGAGCCGCGATGCAACCCGCTCTTTGATCCCGTCGCGCTCGAGCGGGTTGGGGGAAAGCCGAAGCTCTATCATCGCGGCTGCGAGAAATCTGCCGATCTCGTTTTTTGTGCGGGAAAGTCGTTCGTCGCCTTTCGATAGCGAGGCTGCGCCCGGCAGGATGTTCAAGGCCGAGCGGACGCGCCGGCGGGCAAGGAAGATCTCAATCGTCTTGGCCAGCCACACCGTCCAGGTCACGACCGAGGCCAATACGAGCCCGATCAGGACACCTTTGACGATCGGATCGGCATTGAGAAACATGCCCCATGGCGTCAGATCCCGAGGCAGCGTGGCGGTGCCGATGACCGCGGCATCACCGGG
>DATBYX010000656.1:0-2730 GCA_036513475.1 Xanthobacteraceae bacterium
CATGCAGCGGCTCCCCTATCTCGTCGAGCTCGGGGTCGATGCCATCTGGATCTCGCCGATCTTTCCCTCGCCCATGGCGGACTTCGGCTATGACGTCTCCAACTACATCGACATCGATCCGCTGTTCGGGACGCTTGCGGACTTCGACGCGCTTGTTGCGGGCGCGCACGCCTGCGGGATCAAGGTCCTCCTGGATTTCGTTCCCAACCACACTTCCGATCAACATCCCTGGTTTGTGGAAAGCCGCAGCGCGCGCGGCAATCCGCGCAGGGACTGGTATCTTTGGCGCGACCCCGGTCCCGGCGGTGGGGTGCCAAACAACTGGCTGTCTGAGTTCGGCGGCAAAGCGTGGGAGCTCGATCCCGCAACAGGTCAATACTATTACCACGCCTTTTTGCAGCAGCAGCCCGACCTGAACTGGCGCAATCCGCAGGTGCGTGAGGCCATGTACGACGCCATGCGGTTCTGGCTCCGGCGCGGCGTCGATGGCTTCCGCGTCGATGTGCTTTGGCACCTGATCAAGGACGATCGCTTCCGCGATAATCCCGTCAATCCGAATTTTGCTCCCGGGATGCCGCCCCATCGGGCGCTCCTCCCGCTCTACACGACCGATCGCCCGGAGATGGAAGAGGTCGTCACCGAGATGCGCAGCGTGGTCGATGAATTCGATGACCGTCTCCTCATCGGCGAGATCTATCTTCCCATCGAGCGCCTGGTGAAATATTACGGCCGGGAGCTCAAAGGCGCGCATCTGCCCTTCAACTTCTCCCTCCTCAGCGCGCGCTGGCATGCCGCCACCATTGCGAAGCTGATAGCGGAATATGAAGCCGCCCTGCCGCCGGGGGGCTGGCCGAATTGGGTGTTGGGGAATCACGATCGCCCGCGCATCGCCGGGCGGATCGGGCACGATCAGGCGCGCATTGCCGCAATGCTGCTTCTCACCCTGCGCGGCACTCCCACCATCTACTACGGGGACGAGATCGGGATGATGCAGGTCGCGATCCTGCCCGATCGGGTGCGCGATCCTTTTCAGAAGAACGTTCCGGGCCTCGCCGTGGGACGCGACGGCTGCCGCACCCCGATGCAATGGGATGACAGCGGGCATGCCGGATTCTCGCAGGCCGAGCCATGGCTGCCGCTCGGGCAAGATTTCCAGCATATGAACGTCGCGCATGGGCGCGCCGACCCGACATCGATCTACAATCTCCATCGCAAGCTGATCGGCCTGCGCCGGTCGCGCCCTGCTCTCACGAGCGGGGTCTATCGCGGGCTCCCTTCGGGAGAATCGAGCGGAGATCTCCTGCTGTTCCTGCGCGAAGCGCAAAACGAGCGTCTGCTGGTTGCTCTCAATTTCGGGGCCGCGCCGGCTGTCGCCAGTTTTGCGAACCCGGGTTTGACCGGAGATCTTCTCCTGTCGTCCCATCTCGATCGCGAGGGCGGCAACGTGCGCGATATGATCCACTTGCGGCCCAACGAGGGTGTGGTGATCCGGATCTCTGTCGGGAACCATTCCGACCTTCTGCGGTTTGAGCATCAAACAAGGACGGAAAGGAACATCCCATGAGAACCACGATGCTTGCCGTGGCGGCTGTTGCTGCTGTGATCACCGCCGCGCCGGCGGTGACTGGAACCGCCGGTGCCGACTCGATTCGCTTGGCACAGGACATACGCGTCGGACCGCCCGGCGTGCGGATCGAGGAACACCGCGGTCCGGCAGTGATCGAGGAACATCGTCGTCCGGGCGTCGTCATCGAGGAAACGGAAGGGCGCAGGCGCGGCGATTGCGTCACCCATTCCGAGAGCACGACCCGGAATGGTGTGACCGTGACGGAGAAAGAACGGGACTGCGCCCGCTGAGCGCAAACAGGTCTCAAGTCCCGTTTCGTGAAAATGGCTCCGGATTGGGGCCATTTTCATTTTGCCAAATGTGCCTCGTTATATGCGACAAAAGCACCAAATCCCGTCTGGACATCTGCGAGAAAGAAATTCGTCCAGTCGAGGGCATGCCGGTTTCGCGCAGAGATGGAAGTGCGCAGGGACTGACGCGCGCGGCGGTAACGTGCAAAGGCCTCGCGGGTGCCCCGCCCAACTCCTTGCGGAGCCAATCGCCGTAAGCGCGCAATGTACGCCGCATGACTCTAAAAAGGGGGAGGCTGCTGTTGGCTCGCGAGTTCCTGAAAGTTTCCGCTGCGACCACTTGGGGGAGAAGGCGTCTTTCTGCCAAGGTCGGATTAGCGGAAACGTAACCGAAGCATACAAGCCAAAGTTCCGGAGCTACGGCCCGCCCTTTCAGCACAGCCATGGCGGTTCCATGGAACATTGTATTGTTGAATCCGCCGTGACCGGAACTTTGCGGCCCGCTCCCCGTTTCTTCCCCATCTGAATAATCAGGTCGGAGACGCCTCAATGAGAAGACTACCATCTACAGCAATCGTCCTTGCGCTGATGACGACAGTCGCAAGCGCACAAACCGCCCAGACCGGCGACCGGATTGACCAGAACCGGACGCAAGCCGGCTCTCCGGCGCAGATCATGACCAGCCTCCCCAACGAGGCAGTCACGGTGACCCACTGGTATAAGCAGAACGTGTATGATCCCAACGACAGCAAGATCGGCGAGATCATGGATGTGCTGGTCGATCGCAGCGGCAAGGCCACGGCGCTGATCGTCGGCGTCGGCGGCTTCCTGGGAGCCGGCGAGAAGGACGTGGCGGTACCTTTCGAGGCCGTG